>WFNC01000166.1 GCA_015488785.1 Flavobacteriales bacterium
GTAAAAGTTTTTTAATTACATTTGTAGTGTAATATTTAACACCTTTTTTTACAATGAGCGAAAAACTAACTATTTCTAAATTTTCAAAAAACAAAGAAAATCCATTTATAAAACAAGCTGTAGAGCAAGTTAATAAAAGTATAGTAAAGAAATATAAAACAGCGTCTAAAACAGGAGAAAAAGCTATTTTAAAAGCTTTTGATGAAAATACTGGAGAAGTGTTGGGACATACCCAATTTATTAGGCAAATTGAAGTAGATGAAGAACAATTTGCAAAATTTTATCTTTCAAATTTTAGTGCTTTTTTTGACTTGAAACCATCTGCAATTAAAGTGTTTGGTTATATTTTAACTCAATTAATACCCAATAGGGATTTGTTTTATTTTTATATAGAAGATTGTAAAGAATATGCAGGTTATAGAAGTTCAAAAACAGTTTATAACGGATTAGCTTCGTTATTGAATAATGAAATAATAGCAAGAGGTAGAACTGAATATGAATATTTTATCAATCCAATGGTAGCTTTTAATGGCAATCGTATAACATTCGCTAAAACATACGTCAAAAAGAAAAAACCAAAAATAGATCCAAACCAAACGACTATACCTTTTCAATTAGAATAAAGATATGCAGATGTTTCCCTAACTAAAAAAAACCTCAAGACGACAGTCTTGTTTCATGAGCATTAACCACTTATATGTTAACTATATAGGTGGTTTTTTTATGTTTAAAAAGTTGTCTTTTATAATTCGATTTATCCAAATTACCTTTACATTATTTAAAACTTTATTTATGATAAAGTATATAACTTATAAATTAATATAAAAATGATGAAAAAAATAATAAAAACAATAGAAAAGCATCCGGTTACAGTAAGTATAATTCTTACAATCATAGTAGAAATACTCACAATTATACTCACAATTATACTCACATAATTTAACTAGGTAAACGTCGTAGTTAAGTATGTAACCGCTTGATTTGACGAGCTTTGTGCCTCACCCATTTTTTCGCTTTCGCTGCGCTGCCCCACGCTTTCGGTAGCGCTTCGCTTAGTCGTTTAAATCAATAATACCAAGCAAAGAGAGGACATACAATGCAATTGCAATGATAACTCCAAGAGCTAGCTGGATAAGTATAGTTTCTTTTTTTCTCAAGAATTGAGTCTAATTGTCAGGCTAACGCCTGAAGGTTTTTTTAAGTATTGGAAACATCTGCATATCTTTAAAAAAATCCCCCTGGTTAGTTCCAGGAGGACTTAAAGATTTGCATCTAGTTTCAAATATTCCACTTCTCAAGGTCGTCCTCACGTTGCCTCTTTGTCCGAAATATCTGGTACAAATATACAATTAAATTTTGAATTTACAATTTTATTTTTAACTTTGTATATGTACCCGCTACGCAAAGCCACTTAGGTGGCTTTGGCGGGCAATTGCATTGAGCTTTAAAAACAATATAATGGCATTTGGAATTATAAGAGTTAGAAGAATATCTGAAGGTAAAATAAACAGCACAGAAAAACACAATGATAGACTTTATCAAAATGAAAGTGAACGACCAGAGAATGTAAAATCTAATGGAAAACACACTACATTTTATGAGCATTTAGACTCTTCGGAGCAAAAGCCCGGAACACTCAAAGATGCTATTATGCAGAAAATAAAAGCTAAAAATGTAAAAGGTATTAGAAAAAATAGTGCGGTGGCTTTGGAATATGTGGTCACCATCAACGATCCTAAAGTTTGGAACAATTACAGCCCTAGAGGATTCTTTAATGACGCTAAAAAATGGCTAGAGGAAAGACACGGGAAAGACTGTATTGTAAGTATTTCAGAGCATTATGATGAAAGTAATCCTCATGCTCACATCATACTAGTTCCAACCAAAAAGAAGAGCGTAAAATGGAAAAATGCAAAAGGTTCTGGAGAAAGAATTGAAACAAGGCTTAACACTCGTGAGTTCACTCAAAACCGTAATGTATTAAGAAAGCTTCAAGATGATTATTTCAAATTTATTAAGAGATATGAGAAAAAAATGGGAGTTAAGTTTTATCGCGGAACCTTAGCGGAACATCAACAAAAGGCTTATTCATTGCAAACAAATCATAAATTAGGCGAAATAAGGTCAAAATTAAGCGATTTAAGCAACGAAAAGGAATTTTACAAGGCAAAGCTTAAAGAAATAAGATTAAAACAAATACAAGCTTTAAATCAAGATAGAGAAAAAGCAATTCTTGAGAAAAAAAGAAACTCTAAAAATAATTGGCAAAATAAAGGCTCAAAAGGTGTCAATTTTCACTAATTATTTTTGAGTGGAAAATTAGGGGTAAAAAAGGGGAATTTTAAGAAGGTAAGAAGTAGAATAAGTTAACTACTTGATTATCAATGTACCTTATTGTACACCTAGTACACTCTGAGTGTACTAGGTGTACAATTTAAGA
>WFNC01000167.1 GCA_015488785.1 Flavobacteriales bacterium
ATATAAATTAAACACAGTTGAATATGAAAATATTCATGTTTGGTTGAATATTAAAAATCATTTTATTTCCAAAAAATTTCAGAGGAACAATTCAAATATTGATTTATCAAAAGGAAATTTGATTAAATTGGTTTGGTCTATATTTAAGAATTTTCATAAATGGTTTTTAAAATATGATTATTGGTTTATTGGAGATTCATTGGATAGAAAAAAAGCAGGAGATAAATATTACAATATCTTTTTAGATTTTCCTGCGACAAAATTGACGAAAGTTCTATTTATAGAGTTACCAATCTATTCTCATAGAAAAAACAAAGACATTCCAACAGAAAATTTAGTTTCAAAATCATTATTAATCGTCTTTGAAACACTTTATACAAAAATTTTTCTAAGAAATATTAAAATTTCGAATATTTCAGAAATTGAAAAATTGGTACAAAATGAAAATGTAGAATTAGACATTCAATCCATCTCAAAAAAGATGATTGCTCAACATAAAATAATGTCATTCCTCTTAAAGGTAAAAAAACCGAAAACCGTTTTCTTAACAACCTCTTACTCTAACTATGGATATATAAAGGCTTTAAAAGAAAAAAAGGTAACAGTTATAGAATTTCAACATGGAGTGATAAACAAAGAGCATTATGGTTATAATCTTTTTCTACCGTTTGATGCTAATTATTTTCCGGATAAATTACTAACTTTTGGAAACCAAGAACAAGAAGTATTTACAGGAGGAAATCTATGGATAAAAAAAGAAAATGTTTTTCCAATTGGAAGTTTTTTTATTGAATATTCAATAAATAACTACGAAGAGAACAATGAATTAAACAAAATTATTTCAAATTACAATAAGACAATTTCAGTGTCATTGCAAGACTGTAACATCGGGGAATCTTTGATTGAAAAATTAATTGAATCTGCTATTGCTACTCCAAAAATTTTGTATTTATTAAAACCTCGACGACAAGAAAAAAAGAATTACTTAAGTAAATATAAATTTCCTGACAATATTATTTTTATTGACAACTTAGATGTTTACCAAACGATTATGCAATCAGATTTTCATTTAACAGCTTATTCTTCCTGTGTATTAGAAGCTCCAGCTATGGGAGTTAAAAACATAATTTTCAATTTAGAAAACAAAGGAAAAGAATACTACAATAATATATTAGCCCCTTCTACAACAACTTACGTAGAATCTGTAGCAGAGTTGGTTCAGGAAATAAACGCTTCTTCCATAATTAAAAAAAATAGAATAAAAGAGAACCACAAACAAGTCATCGTACCCAACTATAAAGATAGAATTACATCTTTTTTATCCAATAAATCAACCTAGACAATGAAAAAGAATATAAAACTATCTACTTCTATAGCCTTTAGTTGTCTTGTTATAATATTATACCACCTCCCGTACTTTATATATGGAGAAGATTCAAATTTAATCATACATGATAATTTAGATTCAAATATCGCTTGGGCAAAAGTTCTTATCGAAAATAATGCCGTTTTTCCAAAGCCTTTAAAGTCAATTCCTATAATGGGAGGAGTTCCTTTTGCTTCATATTATGGAGTCTATGATTTAAACTTAACTTGGTTCTCTCTTTTTGGTATTTACAAAGGCTATGTTATTGCTAAATTAATACAATCATTTGTTGCTTTTTTCGGTATGATATTACTACTAAAGACGCATTTCCATCATAAAAACAATATAATTATAACTTCTGGTGCTTTACTCTTTAGCATTCTTCCTTTTTGGTCATATACACTCTCCGTTGCCGGTATTCCAATTTTGATGTATGCATTTTTAAACATCAGAAATAACAACACTAAGATCTACAATTGGCTAATAATAATTGTTGCACCTTTTGTGTCTTCTCTTTTCCTTACAGGATTATTTTTTTTAATCACCTTTTGCATTCTTTATTTATATGATTGGATTAAGAATAAAAAAGCCGATCGATTTTCCTTTCTATCAATTTTAACGCTATCTTCTTTTTATATTCTGAGTCACTTCCCTTTGTTCTTTCTTTTTTTTCTAACTCCATTTACATCAAGCAGAATAGAAAAAATTAGTATCCCCAATACCTTTAGTAGTTCATTAGAAATTACAAAAAACATATTTCTTAACGGTCAATATCATGCACATAGTTTACATTTGTATTTAATACCAATTATAATTTTAGGTTTAATTCTAAAAGTAAAAAGTAAGCAAAATATTTTATTAATATTTATCGTTATTACTTCTTTCATTTATGGTTTTATCAATTGGACATCTATTATTTCGATAATCGAATTTATTACTCATTACTTCCCTATTCAATTACAACGATTTCATTTTTTGCATCCTCCTTTTTGGTATATTTCTGCTACAATTTCAGCAATCATAATTTCAGATAAGATGAAATTAATAGGCAAAATTCTATTAATATTTATTTTTGGATATCAACTCCAATTTCTATGGAATAAACATGAAACAAGAGATGGCAATAATAAAATATCATTTAAAGAATTTTATGACACCAACTTATTTCAGGGTATTCGTGAATTTATCCCTGAAAAAGAACTTTCTTACAATGTATTGTGTTTAGGATTTGAACCAGCAATCGCTCAATTTAATAATTTTAACACGCTAGATAACTACGCTCCTAATTACAGTTTAAAATATAAAAAAGAATTTAGAAAAATTATAGAAAAAGAATTAGAAAAAAATAGTAAAATAAAAAACTATTTTGATGATTGGGGAGCGAGATGCTACGCTTTTTCTTCCGAATTAGGTATTGAAATTCCTAACGATAATATTAAAGA
>WFNC01000168.1 GCA_015488785.1 Flavobacteriales bacterium
AAATGACATGAGTGCGAGAAAAAAGAAATAGACAAACTCTGTGTACCAAATTTGATCGACGGTTGGGGAGTAATACTTCACCCAAATAATCGCTGAACTTAAATACAATGTAATGTTGACGACTTCTATAATTAATGACACTTTTGTTTTTCCGAGTCCAACTATCGCATTGAATAAAACAAAGGCTACGGAGAAAAAAAACAGCGAAAAATTGATCACCTTTAGCGTTTCCATTGTTCCATGTTCTAAGTTATTGGAAAGGTGATAAAATCCGACGATTTGCGTTTTGAAAAAAGTAGTAAATAAGACAACAATCGAGGAACTTAATAAAGTTAAAATGAGTGTTTTTGCGATTAGTTTGAGAATGAGTTCTGGCTTATTTTCTCCTAAAAGGTTACTCGTAAGGCTTCCTACAGCTGTGCTAAACCCAAGTAAAGGTATCATCATAATCATATAAATACTTCTGATGACGTGGGAGATTGCTAATTCATCTTCGCCAATTTGTTCTATAATTGAAAAAAACACAAACCAAGAGCCAAAAGTCAATATGTTTTGAAGCATAATGGGAGATGCTAGCTTTAAGGTATTCTTAATGATAGACTCCTTGAGTTTAAAAGTTAACTGAAAATTGTACTTCCGTATATCGACATTCGTTTTTGTGTAATAGACAAAAAACAGAACCGCTGAAAACTCAGCCAATACTGATGCTATTGCTGCTCCTTTTATTCCTAGAGAAGGTAATCCAAAGTTCCCGAAAATAAGACCGTAATCTAAGGTAATGTTAGTCAATGCTATTACGATAGAAGACCAAAGTAAGACGTTCGTTTTTTTTATTCCGACAAAAAAAGCAATAAATAGGAAATTGACAAGTGCAAAGAGTACTCCAAAAGATCGATAAAAGATAAACTCCTCCGACGCTTCGGCTAAGGGTTCTGACTTAGAAAGTAAGCTTGACAAATAAGGGTAGCCGACTTGAAACAAGACAAATAGAATTAGACTTAGCGGCAGTATAAAGTATAAGCTTTGCTCTAGTAGTTTTCCTATTTCTTTATACTTTTTAGCTCCATTATTTCGGGCTATTAATATCTGGGTTCCTGTGGTAAAACCAAGACCGATTGTAATAATTAGAAAATAAAAGATGCCGCCATTTCCAGCGGCACCCAATTCTACAACTCCAACTTGGCTCAAAAATAAGGTATCGACAACGGTTACGATATTTTGAGCAAATCCACTAATAATTATTGGAATGGTTATTTTCCAAATATTGGAGTAGGAAACAGAATTTGAAGACATAAAATTAGAATCTCCAAGCTAATATTCTGCTGTTTTTATTTCCTTGTCCCATAGGGATTACTTTTACTTCTTTTGCATTTACAGTTTCTAATACTTTATCAAACTTTTTTAAATGATCTTTATTGGAAACAATAGTTGTAAACCATTGACAATTTTCGGCATATTCTACACTTTCGTTTATCATTGTTTCTATAAATTTCTTTTCTCCACCGTCGCACCAAAGTTCATTGTTTTTCCCTCCAAAATTTAAAGTTACCTCATCAACTTTTTCTCCTTTTAGGTTAGAGAGTTTTCTTAAATTGGCTACTTCTGCTTTGTGTTGAGAAATATGAAATGGTGGATTACAAATTGAGACTGCTATTTTCTCATTTTTTTTCAAAATACCTTTAAATATTTTGCTCGAATCGTCTTGAAAACGCAATTTGACGTTTAGGTTCTTATTCTTTTCCAAAAGATTTGTTGCCCAATCAAATGACTCTTGAGCCGATTCTGTAGCAATAAAACTCCACCCATATTCGCTTGCTCCTATAATTGGATAAACCATATTCGCTCCAGTTCCAATGTCCAAACACTTTACTTTATCTCCTTTTGGAATTTCACCTCCATTAGACTTTGCCAATAAATCGGCTACAATATGAATGTAATCGGCTCTTCCTGGGATTGGAGGACAAAGGAATCCTTCTGGAATATCCCAAAAATCAACATTATAAAAATGAAGTAATAACGCTTTATTTAATTCCTTAACGGCTTTAGGGTTGGCAAAATCGACTGATTGCTCTCCTTTTCTATTTTCTATTAAATATTTGGATAATTCAGGAGCACTTTTTACTAATGCTTCTAAATCATATCTTCCGATGTGTTTATTTCTTTCGTGAAGTCTTGCTTTTGCTTTTGACTTTCTTTTCCTTTTTTCTTGTTTCATTATCTGTTTTAATTATTTCACTAATCCACTAAACTTAATTTTGAAGTGGTGATTAAAAGCTTCTAGAACTTCTATATTATTTTCTTTCAAAGAATTTTTGTTTGCCAAAAAATCAAAGAATTGTTGATCATTCATGCTTAGCAATAACGGATTTGCCCAATCGTTGAATATTCCGATTTCGATTCCTATTTCATAATAGCTATTTAAATCCAACATTACATTTCGAATAAAAACTTGAACTCTTCTCCAAACTCTAGGATAATCCTTCTCAAGCTGAGTCAAAATCAATGACGAAATATCAAATGTTTGAACACAGAAAAAGAGCATAGATTTTCGATACCTTTCGGCATAAGGTAATGTTATATTTTCTAAAACCGATTGATATTCTCCAATGATTCCAAGTTTATGTTTTATTGCTTCTTCTATCATTTCTTCTTTACTCTCAAAATGATTGTAAAGCGTAGTCTTACTTACGTCTAATTCTTTTGCCAATTTAGACATCGAAAAATTGTCCAATCCATTGTTTTGAAAATAAACCATTAATCGGATAATATACTTTTCCTTTACTTTAGGATCTACATATCTTTTTTTATCAACTGTTTTTCTTCCCATAGCTCTATTTTTTGGGTATTTTTTCTTAGACTTGTATAAAGGTACGAATATATACTCAATTCAATAACTTTTACATATGATTTTAGACGCAAACAGCTCATTTGTCATTTACCAAAAACCGAATAGCAACACTAGTTATTTAATAGAAGGGAAATGGACTAATTATACTGCTGAAAAAACAGGTTTTATAATCCAATCATTTAACAATAAGCAACAGCTTATATTGCAAGGCGAAAAAGTAGAATTAGAGCATCAAGAAATAAATATTACTCCTCCATTAGCTAAAAATAGAGAGAATGATATTAATAAAAACGAATACATTCAACAGGTGCAACGTTTTATTGAAGTTTGTAATACTGACATTCATAAAGTTGTTTCTTCTAGAACCATTAATTACGAGACAGACAGTCAAATCAATATTTTCAATCTTTTTGAAGCGTACAGAAAACAATATAAAAACGCATTTGTTTACGTTCTAAACATTCCCAATCATGGAATGTGGATGGGAGCAACTCCTGAAACAATTGTTTCTAAATCCGAGACATCCATTTACACTATGGCATTAGCAGGAAGTCAAATCAAAACAAGCCAACCAATAAAATGGGAAGAAAAAGAGAGAGAGGAGCATCAATTTGTAATCGATGACATTTTAGAGAAATTGATCGCTAAAAACATTGCTTCTCAGCAAGAGGAAACAACAACTATTTATGCTGGAGATATTGCTCATTTGCATACTAAAATAAACATCAAATCTTCAGTTAAGAACTTAAAACCTATCGCTGATATTTTGCACCCAACTTCTGCCGTTTGCGGAATGCCACAGGAGAAAGCTAAAAACTTTATTCTTAAAAATGAACAACATCAGCGTGAGTTCTACACCGGTTACCTCGGATTGATTGATGAAAACCTTTACGTAAACTTACGATGCATGAAAGTTTACGACAAAAAATTTAAATTATATGTAGGTGGAGGAATTACAAAAGCCTCGAATGCAGAAAAAGAATGGGAAGAAACCGAATTAAAATCCAAAACTTTATTGTCTGTTATTGAAAAAATGTAGAACTTTGAAGCAATATGGTATCAACTAGTAAACGAGTTCAGTCAATTGTCGAAATATTTGCATTAAAAGGAATCAAAAATATTGTTTTTTCTCCTGGGTCTAGAAATGCTCCAATTACAATTTCGCTAACGAGCGACAAACGTTTCAACTGTATTTCTATTGTAGATGAACGTTCGGCAGGGTTCTTTGCGCTAGGAAAAGCTTTAGCATTAAATGAACCTGTTGTACTTTGTTGTACTTCTGGCAGTGCTAGTTTAAATTATGCTTCAGCTATAAGCGAAGCATTTTACCAAAACATTCCTTTACTCATCTTAACTACCGACAGACCTCCCGAATGGATAAACCATGGAGAAGGTCAAGCGATTAACCAAATAGACCTTTACAAAAATAGCGTACATTCTAGTTTCAATCTACCGATTGGAGAACAAGAAGAAGACATTTGGTTTACACAACGATCGGTAAACGAAGCTATTATTAACGCCTCCTCAAATAATTCTCCTGTTCAAATTAATATTCCTTTTAGAGAACCTTTATATGACACGATAGAAAAAACCTCGTTTATTCCCAATACGTTTTCAGTCTTAGAAACAGAAAAAAGTATTTCTTTAGAATCAATTTCAACGCTAGCTAATATTTTTAATCATTCAAAGCGAATAATCATTCTGTGTGGACAAATGAATCCAAACAAACAACTAAATTATATTATTAATGAAATTAGTAATGCTCCAAATGTTGTTGTTTTAACAGAATCTACCGCAAATTTAGACGGTTATAAACTATTTCCTTGCATCGACCGAATAATCACTTCTTTTACAACTGAAAACTTAGCTGATTTTGAACCCGAACTACTAATTACAATTGGAGGAGCTATTGTTTCTAAAAAAGTTAAACATTTTTTAAGAAAAGTAAAAAAACTAACGCATTGGTCTATTCAAAACAACGAAAAGATTGAAGATACTTACCAACATTTAAGTTTAAAAATACCTGTAGAACCAAATCTGTTTTTCAGAACGTTATTCACTAAAATAAACTTTGAAACAGAATCGAACTATTACAACAATTGGTTAGAAAGACATTTAATCACTACTGGAAACCACGAAGATACTTTAAGAAAAATAGAATGGAGTGATTTGAAAGCCTTTGATATTATATATAATACGCTTCCCGATTTTTGTAATTTACACCTAGGAAACAGCTCTCCAATTCGATACATTCAATTGTTTAACCAAATTGGAACAATTAATTATTACAGTAACAGAGGCGTAAGTGGAATTGATGGAAGCACATCTACAGCTATCGGTTTTTCGACAGAAAATGAAAAATTGAATGTATTAATTTCTGGCGATTTGAGTTTCATGTACGACATTAATGCGTTCTGGAACAATTACTTACCTGCTAACTTTAGAGTTATTTTAATCAATAATTCTGGCGGAGGAATTTTTAGGATTATACCTGGCCCTTCTAGCACTCCAGCTTTAGAAAACTTTTTTGAAGTTGGAAACAATGCCAACATAGAAGCAATTTCAAAAGGTCATGACTTGAATTATTACAAAGCAAATTCAGCTTTAGAAATAGAACAGAATCTAGAAGCGTTCTACGAAGAACAAGACAATAAACGACCTGCTGTTTTAGAAGTTTTCACTCCAAAAGAAATTAATGCTTCAGTATTAAAACAGTATTTTGAAACGCTTTTTTAATCAAATAAAAGTTTTTTCAGATTGAAAAGCTGACGATCCATTATTCACTTTAAAAAAAACAATTACTAAATTTTCCAAGAAGCAAATTGTATTGAGTCTAGAATTCAAATTATAGCATTCTCGTTAAAAATTTTATCTTTGCAAGCAAAACTAGACTTAATAAATTAAATATGCCAAGAGTATTAAGAATCATAAACCGTTTTAACATAGGAGGTCCTACTTATAACGCTGCATATTTAACAAAATATTTAGACGATCGTTTTGAGACATTACTCGTAGGAGGAGCGAAAGATGAAAGTGAAGACAGCTCCGAATTTATTGTAGAAAGTTTAGGTTTATCTCCTATAATCATTCCCGAGATGAAACGAGAAATAAACTACAAACAAGACCGAATAGCTTACAAAAAAAT
>WFNC01000169.1 GCA_015488785.1 Flavobacteriales bacterium
CTCTGTTTTTTTTTGAAGATTGTAGTTTACTAATTAATTTACTTAGTTGATTTATTTCTTCCAAAAAAAAATATTTTGTACCATTCATTGTCCTTATAGATTCGGAGGTCACTCTGATTCTCGTGTCAATCTCAAATGGAAAATAAAAAACTTCTACATTTAAAACCTTCTGGTTTTGAGCCATACCTATAGAGGTATAAAAGCAAAAAACACACAACATAAAAAACCTATATTTCGTAAAAATTCTCATCATAAAAACCTAGGATTTTTAGACTTAGTCTGAACTTGCCCATTTCCTTTTTTAGACTTCGGTTGGGATTTTTTTGTTGTAGAATTACTATTTCTGGATCTAACATTATTTAATTCTAGTTCCGTTTGCGGTCTAACATCGTAAAAAAGAGGTGCAGCTGTTGTTGGACCTTGTGAATGATACACAGCTTCTGCTCCGTGATTTTCTCTAACACCTTTCTCTCCTAATTCATTTAGAACATCCGTTTCTAAACCTGTAATAACTTTCTTTTCTTCCAAATTATCATACCTAAGACTAGGAATCGCATGCAAGAAAAAAGCTTGAAATGGCTTAAAAAAATCCATCTCAGTATGTCCTAATTCGTGAATCAAACCTATAGCAGGAGATTGAGTTCCATTTTTTGTTTGTAGAGCTGAATAGGGATTATAATGTAATTCATTATCATATGGAACATAATAAAAATCATTATGATCATCAAAAACACCTTGTACAATTGTAACAGTCTCAGAGAAGTCGGATATTTTTTGAATTAAATCAGAAGCTGTTTTACTTTTTGATAAATACTCGAATGAGGCATAAACATCTTGCACAAAAGTACTAGCTCCATCAGGAACTGGATCTCCTGGTTTAAAGATCACTAACTTTCCTGTATTAGGGTCTTTAATTGCAATTTCTTTTCCATTCGGGTCAACAAACACTATCGGCTTATTTGCGACAAACACATAAGGCGACAAGAAAGGATATTTATAAAATAAAGGGTCAATACTTAACCATCTACCTAATCTAGCATCCAACATCCTAGCTCCAAAGTCATAGCTATTCCCACTACCTTTCACCTCGTCATCTTTCTCCATTCCGTTGAAGCTATATCGGTAATTTTGCCCCCCATTCCTTCCAGGCATCAACATCCCAAATGGATAATAATCAAAACATCCTACAATATTTGAAGTATAAGAATCCACTATCTAAATACTATTATTTTGGATTGAGAAATGATAATTCCTTCAGTTGAGCGAACGATGTAAATATAGTTTCCGTTTGCTAAATTTGTTACGTTTATGTTTATCGTGTCGTTGCTAAATTGCTTTTCAATTAATTGTCTTCCGCTTAAGTCATATAGTGTTACAGTAGCATCTAAATAGTTTTCGAAACGAATAGTGAAATTATCTTTTGTGGGATTTGGGTAAGCAACCGATTCTATTTTGGTCAATTTATCTTCAACTACTCCTACCACGTAATCTTTTGCTGAACTAAAAACAGGTCTAATCATCAGCGAACCTTCAAAACTAGTATTGTTCCAATTTGAACCAACGTTATAAAATATTTTCGATTTATTGTCTATATTCTTATCAAAACCAATGTTCAGTCTATCAGCAGAAGATTGTTTCCATCCTACGTAATAAGTTCCCGAAACAATAAACTTTTCTGGTAACACGTATTCATAAAAAGCATTGTTTCCTAAGTCGTAATGCGGGGCGTAAGTTACCGGTACGTTTACATCATCGGTTGTGTAAATTATATTTCCTGGTTGTCCGTTGTTATCGTCCCAAACTTGTAAGAAAAAAAGACTACTACTAACATCGTTTACCGAAGATACAAAATGCATTTTTACAGCTCTCAAGGTATCCGAAACACCATTGGGCAATGTGAATTTATAAGCCAATTCAGCTCCGTTTGTTACCAGTCCGTAAGCCGCTTCAGCAGTTCCATCATCGTAAGAATAATAATTTTGAAATTCTTGTTTTACCAATATCGTATCATTTACCGTTAACCTTTCTGGAGTCGTGTTGGTACTTAGCGTGTATCGAACATCAAAAGTTGCGCAGGTGTCAGCCAATATCGTGTCAAAAAAGAAAGTAGAAGGAATAGTATAATCCATGTCAAAACTAGTCGTGGCATTTACATTTCCAGCAGAGTTAACATAAGGTATATTATCTACAATTGTAGAATGAAACAAAAGGTCTAATCCAGAAGGCTGAATTATTTTTGCTTGATTTAGCGAATTGTATGTCTTTACACTCACCGAAGTTTTAAGAAGCCCAAACGGATCTGTTTCGTAATGAGGCCAAGGCATTGAAGTGTAATTTTCGATCAACGAAGGAGCGGGAAATTGAAAAGCCCAATCATTCATTTCGTTGTCATTAATTGTTCTAAAGTCGTCTAAAATTACATAATCAATGTGCCAATGATCCAAACTTCCTGTTAGCGTTCCATAATTTTTAAATCTAAATTTAAACCCATCTTGCAA
>WFNC01000170.1 GCA_015488785.1 Flavobacteriales bacterium
AAGCAAAGAATGGAGCTGTATCGATTAACCATAATTATCATTTAAAACTACCATTTTCTGGATATTATTACAAAAACATTCCTTTACCTATTAGCGTAATTCCAGACAGTGGCTATGTATTTAAAGGTTGGGGTAATAATACTAAAAACGATACGTTGTTAGTTGCTCAATCAGACACGATTATATTAACTCCTTTGTTTGAAAAAGTAATTCAAAAACAAATAATAAAAAATATTCCTTTAAAAAAGGAGAAAAAAAAAATAAACAAAGAAAAAAAAATACTTTGGATGTTGGCTTGGTCATTTATTTCGCTAGGACTCTTGCTACTAGTTCTATATTTTATATTAAGGTCAAAAGAACATTCTTAATTTCTAATTACACTTATGAAAATACTTATTTTACTCCTTTCTATTTTATTTGCTCAAACTTATTGGGCTGCAGTGATAAAAGGTACAGTCAAAGATAAAAACAACGAAGCTTTACCTTTTACAAGTGTTTATATTAAAAATACAACTTATGGGACTACAACAAATTTTAAAGGAGAGTATTTCTTTGAATTTGAAAAAGGAAGTTATACCGTTGTTTACAGTTTTATTGGATACAAACCATTGGAAAGAAAAATAGAAATTACAAGTAACAAAGATGTACTCGTTCTCGATGTTGTTTTAGAAGAAGATGTAGCGCTTTTAGTTGGCGTAGAAATAGTCGCAAAAACAAAAGACAGGGCAAAAATCATCATGAAAAAAGTAAGAAAAAACAGAGAGAAATACCTCAATGCTGTCAATCAATATACCTGTAAAACCTATTTGAAAGCCTCTTTAGAAAAAGAACCCATTATTAAAAACAAAATAGATAGTTTAAGCGTAATTTACACCAATGAAGAAGATAAGGAAGAACGTCTAAAGAAAGAAAAGATGAATCTTATCGAAACAATCTCTACCACTTATTACAAAAAACCGAATAAATACAAAGAAATAATTGAGGCACATCATGACTATGCTGAAGTACACGACCCTATCGGAAATTCTGTAAGTTTTGGAATGGATATTGGCGAAGCAGATATCGCCGCAGAAACAGGAGAACATAAAAATTCAAATCTAATTTACACTGGAATTTCTGATGCAGAATTTAACTTTTATAAAAATCAAATTTCATTTTCGGCAGTAAGCCCAAAACCATTTATTTCCCCTTTAGCAAGTTCATCTTCATTAAGTTATTCTTACGATTATAAAGGAACAATTATCGAAAATGGGAAAAAAGTTTTTCAAATTCAAGTTATACCTCGATTTAAAAATGAAGCTTTATTTTACGGATCCATATTTATAGAAGATAGTACGTGGGCATTAAAATCTGTGGATTTAAACTTTAACAAAAGTGTGATGGTTAATTGTAGTTCATTAAAATTGATTCAGAATTACAAACACATACAAGGAGACGTTTACTTACCTAATCGAAGAGAATTGTATTATGATATTTTTAACGGAAGTAATAACATTATAGGCAACACAAGAGTCAACCATTCAGAATACGACCTCTCTCCTATTGCAGATAAAAAGATATTTAACAGTGAGATAAAAAAGTATAGCGTTGATGCATTTGACAAAGATGAATTGTATTGGGCAAAGAAAAGACCATTGATTCTTAAAGAAAATGAAATAGAATTGATTCATGAATACGATAGTTTGACTACACTATATTCTAGTGCTGATTATTTAAAAAAAATAGATTCTGCTTTTAATAAAATAACAATTCTAAATATTTTATTTGGTGGAATAGGTAGAAAAAATAGCTTTAAAGGAACTGAAGTTCGTCTTAACGGTTTGGTCAATCAAGTTGTTCCGTTTGGAGTTGGAGGATATAGACACCGTTTGGGTGCATATTTCAATAAAGAATTTAAAAACAGTTTTCTTTTAGAAACCGATGGGCAAATAGATTATGGTTTTAATAATAATGATTTGAAAGGAAAAGTTGGAATAGGTCTAACTTATGTTCCATTAAAGTTTGTTCGTACATTTATTCGTTTTGGAGATTATTATGATTTAATTAATCAAAACGCTTCATATACTTCGGTCTTGAGTCGTAGTAATTATGCTCGAACACAAAGGATAAGCATAGCACAACGAATGGAAATTTTTAATGGCCTTTATGCAGAAGCAACATTTTCTTTTCAAAATCAAATTGCAATAGATAATTTAAAATTAGCCGATTATTCTTTTTTAGCTTTTGGAAATAAAAAAGGGAAAGAAGATATTGCCTTACTT
>WFNC01000171.1 GCA_015488785.1 Flavobacteriales bacterium
CATTAGATCCTAATGAAGCTGGAGCTTATCATATAATGGGAAGATGGCACAGAACATTTGCTGGATTTGGAAAAACAAAGACAGCTTTGGTAAATACATTTTTTGGTGGGAAACCAGAAGGTGGAACGTATGCAGATGCTGTTACTAATCTAAAAAAAGCAATAAAATTAGAACCTTGGTATATGTTGCATACTTACGAATTAGCCGTTACATACCACGAAATGGGAAAAGATGATTTAGCTAAAGAATTTGTACTTAAAGCAATGAAATTACCACAATCTTATACCGACGCAAAGAAGTGTTATGTTAAGTGCGAAGCTTTACTAGCGAAGCTAAAATAAAAATCATTAAACAAAAAAAGCCTTTCAATTATTAATTGAAAGGCTTTTTTTGTTTAGTTAAATGAACTTATATTTTACCCAATAAGTTCAACAAATAAACCATCATTAGTTTTAGAAACTTTAGTCAGTTCTAATTTTACAAGACCTTTAATTCCTTTATCCCATTGTTTGTTACTCAAAGCTGACTTCTCTTTCAATACAGATAAATCCATTGGAGATTCTTTTGAAATTAAATTAAAAATTACTTTTTCGTTGTCCGAAAGTTCTGGTCCTTGTTTAGCAAAAGTTTCTGGTTTCATTTGTGGGAAGAACAATACTTCTTGAATCGATGGATTGTTTGTCAAATACATAATCAAACGATCCATTCCTATCCCTAATCCAGATGTTGGAGGCATTCCGTATTCCAATGCACGTAAAAAATCATTGTCTATAAATTCACCCGCTTCGTCATCGCCTTTTTTTGCTAATTCTAATTGTTCTTCGAAACGTTCTCGCTGATCTATTGGGTCATTTAATTCCGAATAAGCATTTGCTATTTCTTTACCACAAACCATTAGTTCGAAACGTTCGGTTAAAGAAGGGTCTTCTCTATGTTCTTTACAAAGTGGGCTCATTTCTTTTGGATAATCGGTAATAAAAGTTGGTTGTATGTAATTTCCTTCACACTTTTCTCCAAATATTTCATCTATTAATTTTCCTACTCCCATAGTTTCGTCCACATCAATATTCATCTCTTTTGCAGCAACTCTAAGTTGGTCTTCTGTTTGCCCTTTGATGTCGTAACCAGTAAAATCGATTATAGACTGACGCATGGTTACTCTTTTGTAAGGAGCTTTAAAATTTATTTGATGTTCTCCAAAAGTAGTTTCAGAAGTTCCGTTGACTGCTATTGCACAATGTTCTAAAAGTTTCTCTGTAAAATCCATCATCCAATTGTAATCCTTGTAAGCCACATAAATTTCCATTGCTGTAAACTCTGGATTATGTGTTCTGTCCATTCCTTCGTTTCTAAAATTCTTAGAAAACTCATAAACACCATCAAACCCTCCTACAATTAATCGTTTTAAGTACAGTTCGTTTGCAATTCTCATATACAATGGGATGTTTAACGAATTGTGATGTGTAACAAATGGTCTTGCTGCTGCTCCTCCTGGAATTGGTTGCAAAATAGGTGTTTCTACTTCAATGTATCCAGCATCATTAAAGAAATTACGCATTGCTGTAAATAATTTAGTCCGCTTCACAAAAACTTCTTTTACTTGTGGATTAACTGTCAAATCAACATAACGTTGCCTATAGCGCATTTCTGGATCAGTAAATCCGTCGTAAACATTCCCTTCTCTATCTTTTTTTGGTAACGGAAGAGGTCTCAATGCTTTACTCAAAACTTTAAACCCTAAAATTCGAACACTCATTTCTCCCACTTTCGTGGTGAAAAGTTCTCCTTCTATTCCTATAAAATCTCCTAAATCTAATAGTTTTTTGAAAACAACATTGTACATCGTTTTATCTTCTCCTTCGCAGATTACATCGCGGTTAAAATAGACTTGTATTCTACCGTCAGAATCTTGCAATTGAGCAAAAGAAGCTTTTCCTTGAATATTAATCGCCATTAAACGACCAGCAATAATAACCTTTTTACCTTCTTCGTAATTTTCTTTTATCTGTTTTGATGTATGGTCAACTGGAAATAAATCGGCAGGATATGGATTGATCCCTAATTCTCTTAATTTCGTTAATTTTTCTCTACGTATAATTTCTTGTTCGGAAAGTTGTAAGCTCATTGTTTTAATGTTATTTTTAAATAAAAAAGTATCACAAAGATATTGATAATCTATTTACAAAGGTATAAATTTTGAATCTGTTGTATAAAAAATAGTTGACACCTCAAAAAAAGATATTTTCGCTTCTGTATTTTATTGATTATAAGCTGATTAAATATTTTTATATTTTGATCTATTTTTCTTTCCAATTTAGAATTACTAATGAAGTAGTGTAATATTGATGGAACTTTTCGATAAGAATAGAGTATAAAATAATTATTTTTTAAAAAACAATGAACTTTTATAAAACATAAGTGTAAGATATTAAAAAGCAATTTGAGTCTATAAACGAAAATTAAAGATAGTCACGTTTGTTTTGGGTATAAAAAATAACGATATTTGTAAGTTAAATAATTAAGAGATAGTGAATAAGGCAATAAAAATAATAATTCTTTTTACTTTAGTTTTTGTTTTTACAGCAAATCAAAGTGAATTAATAGCACAGGACGACCCTATTTTTATAATGGAGGGTAGGTCAGTTGATGCTACGAATAAGAAAATAGCAGGAGTTGTAGTTACGGTTAAGAAAAATGGTTCTACCGTTCAAACTTCTACAACAGCCTCTAGTGGAAAATATGAAGAAATACAATTAGTATATGGTTTTGTATATACGGTAGTTTTTTCTAAGCCTGGTTTTATTACAAAGTCCGTTAGTATTGATGCTAAGAAAGGATATTTTGCTGAAGATGTAGAAGATTTAGGGATTTTTCCAGTCGATATGACAATGTTAAAGGCGCTTCCAAATGTTGATTACACCGTTATTTCAAGTAGTCCTGTTGCAAAAGTTAGAATAGATCCTTCGACTGGAGGTTTAGATTATGATAGAGGCTATATCGGAAAAAGAGGAAAGGAAATAGCAAAGTTTTTAACAGATTTAGCAGCTAAAGCAAAAAAAGAAGAAGAATTGTTTAATAAATTAGTCCTCGATGGTGATAAAGCTGTAGGTAAAAAGTCATTTGAAGTAGCAATTGCGAGTTACGAACAAGCGTTAGCGATGAAGGACGATGCAGGAGTAAAACAAAAAATATCCCAAGCCAAACATTTCTTAGAAAAACAAAAAGAAGCTGAAGCTAGAGATAAAGTTTATCAAGAAAAAATGGCAGCTGCCGCACAGTCTTTAGCTGAAAAAGATTATGCTTTCGCAAAAACACAATACAATGAAGCGGTTAGTTTAAAACCTGCAGAACAAGCTCCAAAGGATAAAATAAAAGAAATTGATGGAATTATTCAAAAACAATTAGAAGCCGAACAAAAATACAATCAATTATTAGCTGATGGAGAAAAAGCATTGTTAGGAAAATCTTACGATGTTGCAATAGCAAAATATACAGAAGCTTCTGCTTTAAAACCTACGGAACAATTACCTAAAGATCAATTGGCTAAAGCTCAAAAATTAAAATCAGAAGCAGAGGCTGACGCTGAAAAAGAAAAAAAGTACAATGATTTAATCACAAAAGCGGATGGGTTATTTAGTGGTGATAAATTAGAAGAAGCAAAAAGCACCTATCAAGAAGCATTAGCAATTAAGCCAGGAGAAGCGCATCCAACAGGTAAAATAACTGAGATAGATAAGAAGTTAGCAGACTTAGCCGCAAATGCTGAGTTAGAAAAGAAATACAATGATTTAATCGCTAAAGCCGATGGATTATTTGATGGCGATAAATTAGAAGAATCAAAAGCAGTTTACCAAGAAGCTTTGGGAGTCAAAGCAGGAGAAGCGCATCCAACAGGACG
>WFNC01000172.1 GCA_015488785.1 Flavobacteriales bacterium
ATAGGCTGTAAAATTATGTCCGATTTACTTAAGCCGAAATGTATTAAGATTTCTAAAGCCGCATAAAAAGATTTATTTCCAATCATATCTTTACTTGGAAAGCCACGTAAATTAATCTCATCAATTAAAGCCAAAGAAACCAAAGAATCCGCTTCTATCCACTTACTCATGAGAGATTGACTCCTCTCTAGTTTTTTAACGTTCATTTCCCCATCTGACTCCTTATATTTCACAATATAATCACGAGCCTTTAAATACTTTAATTTCCGGACACTTTGATCAACAACAGCAAGACTATCAATGATTTCTTTGTAGCTAACGTCAATACTAGAACCTTGTTTTTTAATTGTACATTGACCAATAGCATGACAAGAAAAAATTAAAGTAAATATTAACAGTTTCATAAGTTTTTTTTTCTAATTATTTAACAGTTATTGCTCCTCAATCCAAGAGAAAATATCTTTGAGTACAAGACTCCAGTTATTGACATTGTTTAAGTCTTTGTAATTGTGACTATAATTTTTGTACTTGTTTACTTTAATATTTGAATAATAATAAGGTAGAGAAGAAAACACATAGCAATTAGGACAGTTTTTATCTAAATCTCCATAAATAATCAAAATAGGAATTGTACTTTTTGTTAGAGAAATCAATGATGGTTTAGAAAAACTTTTCCACGAGGAAAATTTATCTCCCCAAAAGATACTATCCTTAAGCTCTTCTTCAAAAAGTGAATCGTAAAATTCTAGTTTTTCATTATTCCTTTTTTCAAACTTAGAAAACTCAATATCATATTGAGAAGCTAACCTGCCCAAAGGATCAGCACTCATATAAACAACTTTAGTCACTTTCGGATTTGTAGCTAATTCGGCAACTACTCTAGCTCCTTGCGAATGACCTATAAGTATTATGTCGGAATACGAACACAGTTTATGAACCTTTTTAATCAAATTTGAATATGATTTTACATTAAATTCTAAATTATTATATTTGAAATTATAATCAATAGTAAGTTCGTTAACATAGTTGTAATCTTTATTCAACTCATCTATATCAACAACTAATGGAACTCCAGGTTTTGATAAAAAAACATAATTATATTTTTTTACATCAATTAATGAATCACTTGGAATAATATGTAAGAACTCTTTTTCTTTTGTGCGTGCGTATATAGGAGTTAATCCAGATCCTTGAATAAAAATAACTAAAGGTTTCTTCCCTTTTTTATCACCTAAGAAAACTCCTTCTAGCTCAACGTCTTCCTGACTTAAAACAAATGTTGTTTCTTTAAAGTTTTTATATTTATCTGTTATAGTTATCTTTTGTGAAAAAGCAAATAGGTTTAAAAACATGAAGATTATTAAAATCCGTATTTTCATATCTTATTAATTTTAAGTTTGTTACAAGGCGAAATATCAATCAAATTACATCAACAATACAATCGACTAGCTTATTCCTAAACAATATATAAATTAAAATAACATTACATGTCTTTAATCTATTTTTTAACAGTAATTATGTTTTTTTATTCTGAGAGACTACTACAGAAAAATTTTATCCTTGAACCGTAAACAAAATAATTTAAAACATCTTAAATTGACCAAAAGTCATAAAAACCTACTCATAAACCTTATTCTTTTTTCCGAAAGTTTCTAATTGTTCTTTTAGGCTAATGGCTTCTTCTTGTTCTTTTATGGAGAAATACAAAAGGCTAAAAGCTGTAAAGATTAAATTGATTAAAAAATTAAACACAGCAAAATAGAAGACTGCCCAAATGATGTTTTTTATCAAAAAATAATCGTCTGCTAATGGAAGTAAAAACCAATCGAGAACCATTCCTATAATCCATTCAATTGGATTCATGGCAGCTAAGAAAAGCAAACCAATTAGAGCTGTAAAAACTACGGCTAGTCCAACCCCGTTTCCCCAACTTTTGAGCGATAAGTCGAATCCATAAGTAAAACGTTTGAATAATCGTTTGTTTTCTAACACTCCAACAGACAAGGGAGTGAGCACAAAAGGAAGTACAAAGATGAATAGAAAAGAAACAGAACGAGGTAAATAGCCAAAAGCTCCTACTAAAACAACTACCACAAATAAAACTTTTGGGTAATTATTGATTAAAAAATCAACGGTTCGTTTTCTGTTTTTTTTACTTGCTTGACTTAAATTATAGACATTATGATAAGCGTTTGTAATATTGAAACTAAGCAATAAAACCAAGACTAAAAAATAGAATAAGGAAAAGTGTTCGTAATCAAAAGAGAACATCATTTCCATGTTTTGATACCAATCTAATTCTGCACTTCCGTAAAAGGTAGAATTATAATAGAACGTTGTAGCAATTGTAAATAAGGGGACTAAAATAAAGAAAGGTTTTAGGTTTGCTCCTGCATTTCGACTAAAAACTAGAACCGAATCGGCGAATAACTCTCCAAGGCTTCTTATTTTATAAAAAATCATTTTTTGAGGAATTACAAAAATAGGATTATCCTCAATAGCTTCATCCAAATTGGTTCTTTTGGCTACGAAGTATGGATAGACAACAAAATATAAAAGCATAAAAGAAAAGCTACTTAATATAATTAGCCATTTTACCCATGTTGCCCATTCTGTTTCGACCGCTCCTCCAACGTTTGTAATAATGGTATGACGTGTTGCAAATCCTTCTATAAA
>WFNC01000173.1 GCA_015488785.1 Flavobacteriales bacterium
AAATAATTACTTTATAACACCTCTTTCTTCAAATAAAACGACCACAAACGTTTTCTTTTTTTCTTTTTGCTCTACTTTTTAATTTAGACTTTTCTTTGTATCATATCCAACTTACTTTATCAATCGTAATGTGAATTGAGTGTAATTCTACTTTTTTTTACTCAGAACAAATATACTCAACCAAATAACTAATCGGTTTTTTGAATCTTTCTTTTTTTTTGCGTTAGAGATAGAAACGTTAGCTTTTTGGTTGTAAAATTAGTTAAACTTGACTGAAAAGAGCGATTTTATGAGCTCCTTTTTGGTTTAGTTTAACTTTTTTTACAAACAAAAACTACAAGTGGATAGCTCGTTTAAACGCCCTATAAATTATTTTTAAAACTGACAATTAAATCATTGTAAAAGACTCTATTCCGCTATGCTTTTAGTAAATTTAATAACTGCTCTTCAAAACGTTTTTGGGGTAAAAAGTCTTCTTCCAACGCGGCTGCAAACGGAACTGGTGTATCTAAACTTGCGCTTCTTACCACTGCGGCATCTAAGGACTGGAAACAATTTTCGGTGATTAACGCTGAAATCTCTCCTCCTATTCCTCCCGTCATACAAGCTTCGTGCAATACGATTACCTTCCCTGTTTTTCGCACCGATTCGTAAATCGCATCGGTATCTAATGGCAGTAAAGTTCTCAAATCGATTAAATCTGCCTTTATTTCAGGATGCTTTTCTAAGGCTTCTAACGCCCAATGCACGCCCATTCCATAGGTAATAATCGAAACATCGTTCCCTTCTTTTATCTTATTGGCTTTACCTATTTCTACGGTGTAATAATCATCATAGACTTCTTCGCTAATGCTTCTGTACAAAGCTTTATGCTCAAAAACCATTACAGGATTGGGGTCTTCAATTGCGGCCGCCAACAATCCTTTAGCATCGCTAGGAAAAGCTGGATAAACTATTTTTAAACCTGGTGTATGAAAAAACCAAGCCTCGGTACTTTGCGAATGAAATGGTCCTGCTCCAACTCCTGCTCCGGTAGGCATTCGAATGACAACGTCTGCATTTTCTTGCCAACGGTAATGTAACTTCGCCAAATTATTTACAATTTGGTTAAATCCTACGGTTACAAAATCGGAAAATTGCATTTCCATAATTCCTTTGTAACCATTGATCGACAATCCTAAAGCGGCACCTACTATTGCGGATTCGCAAATCGGTGTATTTCTAATTCTACCTTTTCCAAACTGTTCTAAAAAACCATCTGTAATTTTGAATACTCCGCCATATTCGGCAATATCTTGCCCCATAATAACGGTGTTGTCAAATTTTTCCATTGACTGACGCAATCCGTCTGAAAAAGCATCAATCAAACGTTTTTTTGTTTTATTTTGCGTTAAAGGTGCAATCGCTTTGTTGTCGAAGTCTTTGAACAACATGCTGTATTCTCTTTCTGTATCTGCAGTAATTTCTGGAGCAGCATCTGCTTCTTTCCATCTGGTATTGACTTCTTCTTTTATTGATGCTCTAATTTCTTTTATACTGTCCTCGGTCAATATTTTTTCAGTTAACAAAAAGCGTTCGAAATTGTCAACAGGATCTTTTACAGCCCATTTATCTTGTATTCCTTCGGGGTAATATTTTGTTCCTGAAGCTTCTTCGTGTCCTCTCATTCTAAAAGACATCAACTCTACCAAAATAGGCCTCGGATTTTTTACAATCGAAGTTCTAGCTTTTCTTATGGTTTCGTAAACCTCGATTAGATTATTCCCGTCAGCTTGTACAGCTTCCATTCCATAACCTATTCCTTTGTCTATAAACTGTTTGCATCTAAACTGTTCCTTAGAAGGTGTTGACAATCCCCATTGATTGTTCTCGACCACAAATATAACTGGCAAATCCCAAACGGCTGCAACATTTAAAGCTTCATGAAAATCTCCTTCACTCGCTCCTCCGTCGCCTGTAAAAACAATGGTTACTTTTTTGTTGTCTGCTAATTTATTTCCTAAAGCAATACCATCTGCAACGCCCAATTGAGGTCCTAAGTGAGAAATCATACCTACGATATGGTTTTCCTTCGTTCCGAAATGAAAAGAACGATCATGACCTTGCGTATATCCTCCTTGTTTTCCTTGAAACTGCATAAACAAACGTTCCAACGGTAATTTACGCGTTGTAAAAACGCCTAAATTACGATGCATCGGCAACATATACTCATCTTCTTCCATAGCTAAAGCACAACCTACAGAAATCGCTTCTTGCCCAACTCCAGAAAACCATTTAGAGATTTTCCCTTGTCGCAAGAGTATCATCATTTTATCTTCGATTAATCGAGGAAGTAAAAGCGCTTTGTAAAAAGCTAATAAATCATCATTAGATAAAGTTTTTCGATTGTATTCCATTGGTTTTAATTGTGCAGTTGCCATAACGTTCAATAATTTTAGACTTCAAAAATAGCTAAAAACATTTTCTTATTTCATTAATCTACAATGAATTTTAAGATTTAAAAATAAGGTTCTACCGAGTTTAGTCTGAATTGTACGATTTAGAAGTACCCCAAAGTTGAATACTCTAATCGTTTTTTTTGGTAAAATATACTATGTATTAGCTACAATATTCTTGAATTCAGGATTTATATTATTCTTAAATTAATTAAACACAATAAACTTATCCTTTTTACAAAAAAGTAAATTAAGATCCATAGCAAGACCTGTAGAACCGTAATAATAATTATTCAAACTTTAATCACAATACTTAGAAAAATAATTTTTCCTAAAGTTTATTTTTAAATCGAAAAAGAAAGAAAAAGAAAAAAAATAACATCTTTGAACAATAAGTAAATCACTTTTACGTATATTTGTTTTACATAATTTTTAAGATGAATTTAAAAAACAAGATTACAACGATATTAATAGGTAGTATTTTTGCTTCAAGTGGAGTTTCTTATGCTCAAATTTCGAGTCAAGAACTTGCAGGAAAACAAATTAATACAATTACTACTGCTGTCCCATTTCTTTTAATTACTCCCGATTCTAGATCTGGAGCGATGGGAGATGTTGGAGTAGCAATAAGCCCCGACGCCAATTCGATTCATTGGAACCCTTCGAAATTAGCTTTTATTAAGGACGATGCAGGTTTTTCGATGTCTTACACTCCTTGGTTAAGAAAATTGGTAAATGACATCAATTTAGCTTACGTTACGGGTTACAAAAAAATAGACGACATGTCCACCGTAAGTGCTTCGCTTCGTTATTTTTCTTTAGGTAACATTACTTTTACTGATCAAACAGGAGGAACAATTGGAGAATTTAATCCAAACGAATTTGCTTTAGACGTGGCTTATGCTCGTAAAATGAGTGAGAATATTTCGATGGGGCTAGCGCTAAGATATATCAATTCTAATTTAACAGGAGGGACGCCAGTTCAGGGAGCAGCAACAAATGCTGGACATTCTATAGCTGCAGATGTTTCTGGGTACTATGAATCAAACAAGTTTGATGTAAGTGGAAAAGACGCTACACTAGCTGTAGGACTAAACATTTCTAATATCGGAAGTAAAATGTCTTACTCTAATTCTTCAGATAACAAAGATTTTATTCCTACTAACTTAAGATTAGGAACTGCATTCAACATGGAAATTGATGAATACAATAAATTTACAGTTGCTGTAGATGCCAACAAATTATTAGTTCCAACAAATCCTGTTTATAAAACGGATGAAAACGGACAAATTGTTGTCGATCCCAATACGAATAATCCTGTTATCGCCCAGGGAAGAAGTAGTAATATAGGTGTCGCTTCAAGTATTTTTGGCTCATTTTCTGATGCTCCAGGAATTGTAACTACAGACGAAAACGGACAAACAACAGGAGTTGTAAAAGGAAGTAAGTTTAAAGAAGAGTTATCAGAGGTAAACTTATCGGTTGGTGCAGAATATCTTTACAATAATGTACTTGCTCTTAGAGCTGGATATTTTTATGAAGCTCCAACAAAAGGAAACAGACAGTTTGTTTCTATGGGAGCAGGAATAAAATATCAAGTTTTTCAATTAGATCTATCCTATTTAGTATCTTTAACACAACAAAGTCCAATTTCTAACACAATACGATTCTCTTTACTCTTTAACTTTGGAGGAGATAAGTCATAAACAGATTTATTTACTGAGTATATTATCGTTATAGCTTCAACGGAAAAGAAAAGGATGATGAAGTTAAAGGCGAGGGAAATCATTTAGATTTTGGTGCTAGAGCTTACGACAGTAGGTTGGGGAGGTGGCTTTCTTTAGATGCTTATGCAACCGAATATCCTAGTTTAAGTGATTATGTTTTTGTTGCTAACAGTCCTTTGATGTATATTGACCCTGATGGTAATAAGATTATTGGTGTTACATATAATCCTAAAACAGGGCAGTATTCTTATACCAAAGCAGCATTAAAAAATGGAACAAAAAGATATATAGATGCTAGAATACAAACAGGAGTAGGAAGAGAAGCAATACATAAGCTTCATAGTGATGAAAGAGAGGTTAGAATTGTAGTAACAGATAGAATGTTAGTTACTTATGATAAAGATGATGATTCGTATACTGTTTCAGGGGGTTCCACGGAAGGTTTTGAAGAAGCAGAGCACAATGGCAATGTAGCATCTATTTATATAAGTCTTAATGATTATGGGACAAATGACGCCTCCACTGGTAAAGCAGGGACTAAAATTAAGGCTGCTGTTATAGATGATGAAGGGAATTTAAGTGATGACCTTGACTTAATACCAAGCGATTTTTCTAATCTTCAAGGAAAAGGTTCTAGAAGACACAAGATTCATATGCAAGAAAATAAGAGAGCTGGAGTAGATGAGTTTTATAATAAATGGAATCCTAATAAAGAACAAAGCATATATTCTATAGGAGAACACGAAGAAACTCATTTAAATGAAAAAAGGAAAATTGATTATAGAAAAGGAGAGCGTAGTGCTTATACAAACGAAGCGGCCGCTCAAAAAGAATATTTAAAGCCAAGAAGATTTACTGGGAAACCTGCTAAAAAGCTATGAAAAAAATAGTTCAAATATTTGTATTATCTTTTTTTATTGGTTCTTGTTCAGTACAAGAAAAAATAAAATGTTCTCCAAGTGCATTAGAGTTAAATATTAAGTCTGAATTAGCTAATATAGCCATGTTTTCAAAGTATATTGAAAGAGTTAGAATAGATGAATCTTTAAATATAGATGGTGTAAGTTTATGTTATGTAAAGGCTTTTAAAAGAGGAGGAAACTGCTATCTTGACTTTAAGTTGCTAAAGTTTAAAGATAATATTATAGTTAACTTATATAAGTTAGATGACGAGATAGTTGACTCTTTAGGTTATGAAAAATTACTAATAAGCTTATCAAGGTTTGAAAACATGAATAATGATACTATCGATAAAATAGTTGATAGGGTAAAAGAAGGAGTTAGAAATATAAGAAAAGATACAAGGAAACATTATTATAAGCCATAAGTATCTCAGTAGATTACACTCCTCACACACCGCAATAAAACCTTCTCAATATAAAAAATAGCGTAAAGATTAGGGGGGGCAGGGGTGTTTCTTTATAAAAATGAAAAAAATGTTTTACAAAGCTTTAATGAGTTTTTTAATTTCTTTATAATAGAGTCTTTTTCTCCTTTTCAGTTCAATATATACCACTTCTACTGCCTAAATCAAGCACATTAACAAAAAGGATGTCATCTATAACTTCATAAATCACGCGATAATCTCCTATTCTAATTCTGTAACCGTTTCGCCCTTTTAATTTTTTACAACCGCTAGGTTTTGGATTGTCTGCTAAATCTAAAATAGCATTTTTAATTTTGTTGTAATAAGGCGGAGGAATCTTTGCTAATTTTTTAACAGCCTTTCTCTCAATTTTAATTTGATACATCTAGGCGTTTTTTCTGTTCTGTTCTATTTCTGCAAAAACATCTTCTGCATCTAGAAACTCTAGTTTTCTGTTTTTTGCTTTGTCAAATAATTTAACATCGTCTTTGTCTTCCAATTTTTCAATCATACGATTGTATTTTTTCATTGGAATAATAACAGCTAAATTTTTACCGTTGTCGTCTTTTATATATTGTTGTTGTAACATAGTGGTTTTAACGTTTAAAGTTGATTTAAGGTTACGATGCGTAGGCTTTTTGAGCATTAGTATCTCTAATTACGGTATCTATGAGGAAAAATAATTTATCCTTAACAGATGGGTTTAAATTTGAAATTTCTTGTAGTCTCTTTAGTGTTTTTTTATCAAAAGATACATTTTGACCTTCTCCAACTAGATAGTCTAAAGAAACATCAAAAGCATCAGCTATTTTTTTCGCAGTATCAATTGACGGAACGGCTTCATCTCTTTCGTATTTGCCTATCATAACTCTAGAGACTCCGCTTTTTTCAGCTAAATCAGTTTGAGACCAATTTATTTTACTTCTCAATGATACTATTGTTTTGCCTGTTTTCATCTCTTATTAGATATTAAAGTATTGGGAAATGCTTGTTTTAAGCAAATATATGTAATTATTAGATAAAAATAAATCTTATAATTTTCTTTTGTTTGAAATAAAAAGATACTTTTGTATCTGATAGTAACAAGTAAACTTTTTTTAATTATTTTCAAAATGACCATCCAAAACCTAAAAGACAACCTAAATATTCTCCAAGTAGCCGAACATTTGGGAATAAATATTCAAAAAGGAGGAAAAGCAAACTGTCCATTTCATGCAGATAAAACTCCAAGTTTGCAGTTTTCGAATGAAAAACAGATTGCAACTTGTTTTAGTTCGAACTGTAATGCAGGAACGATGGATGTGATTAATCTCACAGAAAAGAAACTAAATCTAAACACGCACGAAGCTATAAATTACCTAAAAGAAAACTGTATGAATTCTTCTATTTTAATAATGAATGAGCCAACAATCCCAACAGAAAACAAACTAAGCGAAGCGGAACGAATCGAAACACTAACAAAACTATATCAAACTTTTGAGCGTGGTTTTTTGGCGAGTTCTCCAGCTCGTAAATACGTAGAAAGTAGAAATTTGAATCATTCCATTTTAAGCGTAGGATATAATTCTGGAACGTTTCATCATTCG
>WFNC01000174.1 GCA_015488785.1 Flavobacteriales bacterium
GCCAAACCTGCTTTGTTTACTTGCTGACTTACAATTTTAGATGCCAAACGAATAGCACTTATTATTCTCGATAAATCTCCACTAGAACCTGGGAAATCTTGTTGACGGTCGATTATAAATTCTCCTAATGTTTTTAAATTCATATTATTGATTAATGTACGATGTACAATGTATTATGTACAATGTTATTTATAATTCTTGGTAGATGACGTGGAGTAATATTTGTCCTACGGCTTTTAATGTTTTTTTGTTTACGATGTCCATATTGTCGGCGTGGGTATGATGGAATTTTCCGAAATCGCCATAACTTCCATTTGGAACGTAATGTATAATATCTATAACAGGAATATTCGTCATTTCGTTGATATAAGTATGATCGTCGGTTAATGCTCCTGCCAATTGATTGACAAAATAATTTCCATAGCCGAGGTTTTGAGCTGCTTTCCAAACTTTATTCATTAATCCACCTGCGTAATGTCTAGATACGGCATCTTTTGGAAATATAGCGTTTTCGGCTCCTACCATATCTAACAGTATTCCATATTTTGGATTGTAATCTGGTATTGGAGGATTTTTGCACCAATATTGAGAACCTAAACACCACGTATCGGTCATGCTACTCAAGTCTTGCATGGTTTCGCTTACGTGAACGGCTCCGTAATCTTCGGTATCGAAGAAAATGATATCTACTCCTATTCTTGGATTTTTAAGGCTTATTTGCCTTGCTATTTCCAGCAATACTCCTACTCCACTTGCGCCGTCATTGGCTCCATCGATTGGTTTGTTCTGGTTTATGGTATCTCTATCGGCAAATGGGCGTGTATCCCAGTGAGCACAGAACATTACCCGTTCTTTTGCCTCTTTGTTGTATTGTCCTATTATGTTTTGCATACTGAGAACATTTCCTGTAAATGCTCTTACTTTCCCGCGTTGAACAATGGTATCGAATCCGTATTTTACTAATTCTTCTGCCATCCAAACACCACAGTCGTCGTGCTGTTTTGTATTGGGTACTCTTGGTCCAAAATCAACTTGTTGTTGTACGTATAAGAATGCCGAATCTTCGTTGAAACTTGGTGTTTCTACTTTTGGTTTTACTTCTTCAGTTATTTTAGGTTCTACTGTTACATTTTGCACCTCTTCTTGGGTTTCGCTTTCGCAGGCAACCAAAAAAGTTATACTTGTTAGTACTAAAAACTTTATATAATTTTTCATTTTATTCGTTAAATCTATAAATATGTTCAAAAATAACAAAGGTTTAGAGAATAATACTATTATTTTGATGTAAGTTTTATATTTCTCTTAATAAAATTTATTTTAACTTTAAAAATAACTTCCTCCCCATTCTACAAAAGTAAATCCTTTTCTTTTATAAGATGGAATTTTTTGTTGCTGTATATATTCTAATTCTTCGATGTAATGATAGGTCATAAAGACACGAATGACGGCATTGGGATTGGGTGTAATTTTGTTTGTAGAAATATATTTATCATAATCTTCATTAAACAAAAAATGGATAAAATTTAGTTGATTTTCTTCGAGTTTTGGAGCCCAATAAGTTATAAAATCTGTTTGTTCTTCTGTTGATAAGCCAACTGTTGACAATACGTTTTCTAAAAACTGAACAATGGTATCTGAATCTACTTCAAAACCTGCATTGGTTGTAAAATTATAGAGAGGAGATTCCATTCCTTCCCAAAACAAATAATTGTAGGTTCTATCTTTGTATTCTATTTTGCCATTGGGTTTTGCGACGACATTCCAACCTCTATTTTCGGGATATTGAGGATAGGTAAAAGAAAATTCTCCTTTAGGAAAAACCTGCACATTGACTTTTTGTTTGTGTTTAGGATATAAATAAATTACAGGTTTCTCTGGGCGTATCTCATTTGGACCATAAACATAAATTTTCTCTTTTTTTAGCCTCATGTTAATTTCAAAAATGTAACTCGTTTGATTTTCTAAATTAAAATACTTTGTAATTCCATTGCCTTGAGGTGTGTCTGCACACATTTTATAGCGACTTGGCTTAACGATAATCGTTAACAATCCTTGTTTATTTGTAGTTCCCATAAGGTAGTTACTATTGAAGGTTACTGCTGTATTTTTAATGGGTTGTTTACCGAAAAGTTGTTTTATTATAAATTTCACTTTTACTGTTCCAGTATCTAATGTTGTGTCTTTTTCTTTTTTTATCAATCGCCAAGTGTCTGGATAATCAGGCATTTTAGCTGTCGTAATTGCATAACCATGAAGGCTGATGATTGTACTAAGAAGGATTAGAATTGTTTTCATGTTGATTGTTTTATTTCTTTGTACAATTCAACAGAATAAAGGTTCATTTTTTTTTCTAAAAAGATAGAAAACTAATCAGTTTGAAGATAACAATTCAAAACTCCGAAGTCGAAAGGTGTCCAAATGCATGATTTTAATCCACTTTGTTTAAAACCTTTGTTTACCCAAGTGTTACACGTTTTGAATATGGAATAACTCCCGTTTGCTTTGTAAAAATTATCGTTAGAAGAATAACCCTGTCCTACTTCTTGTATTTTATTGTTCTTAAATTGAAAAGAAGAAAGGAGGTATTCTTTTAATTTTTGAAGCTCCGTTTGTGTTAAATTTACTTCTACCCACGAACTTCGTTTGTTGTTGTATCTCGTCAGGTGAATGAGGGTTGAGCTTTTTAAAAACAATGCACCAAAAGCGGTTTTGAAAGTCAAATCGTTCCAAGTTGGAGTGTGTAAGTAAAAGTTTTCATCTCCCCAACCAAAGGCAATGTATTTTTCTTCTTCAGAAAACTTTAAACCAGCTAAAAAATCAGAATCAACATCTTCTTTCTGAAGAATAACATCTAAATGGACGCCATTGGTTTTTAAATAGATTGTTAGCTTGTCTTTTGCCGTAATATCGCTATCGTTTACAACAATATTAGACAACAAAAAAGCGATACCTAAGTAAATTACAATAAAAGCAAGAAAGCTTAAAATACTATAAACAACTATTTTAAATCCTTTTTTTACCAAAATTATTTTCCTGTTTGCTGTTGTTGTTGCTTTAAGCTATTGTTCCACATTTTGTTTAAGTAATTGTGGTAAAACTTATATTCATTCTTACCAAAAAAGATTAATGTTCCAATTAGCGCTTCTTGAGTTTTGTAGCCATTAATAATTGTAACACGTACAAAATTCTCGTCTAAAATAACGTAACTAGGATAAGATAAAGCCCCATCTAAAAGCGAATGTGCAAACCAATGTGTTCGCCCTCTAGCGTTTGGTGATTTTTTAATAAAAGTAGGGTCGGAATTAACAAATGTCATATTGTTAAACTCAATCGTATCTCTCGTTTCGGCGTCGAACTTAACAGCATAATAATTGGCGTTCATATATCCAACAACATTTGGGTCTAAAAAAGTAGATTTATCCATTTTCTTACACCATCCACACCATCCTGTATAAAGATCAATAAACACTTTTTTCTTTACAGAATCTTTTTCTCGTTGCACAACCATTTCGTCCCAAGACATCCAATTGATTGTATTTGTTTGTCCAAAAGAGATTGAACTAATTCCGAGTATTAAAATTATTAGACTATTTTTCATTGTTGTATTATTTCGTATTCTTGTTTATCAATTATAGTTCCATCATTGTCGTATTCAATCCACGCTCCTATTTTTTGACCTTTTGTAAATTGACCTTTCTTCCAAATTGACCCATTTTTTCGATAAGCGGTGTAAGCACCTTCTTTAAGACCTTTTACCCATTCGGTTTCGGACTTTAATTCTTTCGTTTTATAAAATTCTTTGAATGCTCCATGCTGTTTATTGTTATTAAAATACCCTAACACTTCAATTGCTCCATTGGGATATAATAATTTAGCTTCTCCTTCTTTGACACCGTTATTATAAGTTATAATTTCGGTTAAAATTCCATTTTGATTATACATTTTTACTTCTCCTAATAATTCTCCTTCAGAATAAGTAGCTTCGGAGCGAATCGAACCATTTTTATAATATAATTTAGAACTATCAGTAGCTAATCCATCTTTCCAATAACTAAGTTCTTCAAGGGTTCCATCGTCGAACCACCATTTCCACTCCCCTTGTCTCAATCCGTTTTTATAAGAACCTTTTCCGTAAATTTGCCCATTGGCAAAATAAGAAACAGAACTCCCTTCTAATATATTATTTTTATAATAGCTCGAATCTTTGACACTTTCATCCTCGTACCAAGAAACCCAAAGTCCATCTTTTAATGAATCATTTAATAAAACTCCTTCTTCTTCTTTTATTCCACTATTGTAATACTTTGCCGTAATTGGTTCTTTACAAGCTGAAAGAATTAAGAAAAAACTAAATATAAAAATGTACTTCATGTTGTAAAGATATAAAAAAAATGTATAACGCTTTTTTTCAAAATACACTATAGAATTAACTTTCTAAAGATTATTAGATTTTACTTTAATAAAACTTATTTTCAAATATTTACAGCAAAAAAATACAATAAGAATTAACAACTAAAACACAATAGAAATTCGACAAATAAAACAGAAAGACTAAATTTAATCCATCATCTATTTTAGCGGATTTAACACATCATAAAATAATTTTAAAATATTCATAACAAAAAGAACAACCATATTCATATCTTTACGTCCATAATA
>WFNC01000175.1 GCA_015488785.1 Flavobacteriales bacterium
CACCACCGCCACCACCAGCTCCACCAGAAGATGTAGAGGTGTTGGAAGAAGATGACGAGGATAAAGAAACTGAAATTGTTTTTAACGATCAAGAATCCGATGTTACAGAGATCGTTGACGTTCCTGATGAAGTGGAAGAAGAACCAGAAGAAGACAATGTTATTTATACAATTGTAGAAGACCAACCTGAATTTCCAGGCGGTCAAACTGCAATGATGAAATTCTTAGCAGAAAACACTAAATACCCACCACAAGCAATTGACAATGGGATACAAGGTAGAGCTTACATCAGTTTCACAGTTGAGAAAGATGGAAGTATTGGAGATGTAAAAGATGGAGCGCCTCCAGGAAGAGGAGTTCACAAAACGTTGCTTAAAGAAGCTATTCGAGTTGTAAAAAGCATGCCGAAGTGGAAAGCAGGAAAACAAAGAGGAAAAGCAGTAAGAGTAAAATATACTGTTCCTGTAAACTTTAAAATTAGATAGGGTTATTCCTTTAATTATTATAAAAACATCAGAGATTTTCTTTGATGTTTTTTTTGCTTTAAGAACCAAATTTATTGATAGTATGACTTGGAGTCATACTATCAATGTTATAGAATAAATTATGAAATCAATTATTACTATTGGACTAATCCTAATGTCAACTTTAAGTTTTGCACAGAAAAAACATTGGACAAATGGACTTGGAGAGAAAACAAAAAAAAATATAGCTACAAAATATTATACTGTTACCAAAAACAAGCCGAACAAAAACTACATCGTAAAAACATATAATAAGGCTACTACTAATTTAATTGAATCAACTAGTTACCTCACTAAAAAAAAGCTTATTAAAGAAGGTGATTACGTTTCTTATTATGAGAATAAAAACATAATGGACAAAGGAACGTACCTCAATAATTTGAAAGAAGGGACCTGGACGACTTATACAAATGACTCTAAATTGCAATCAATTATAAACTATTCTAAAGATAAGAAAGATGGATTATATGAATTTCACTCTTTGAATGGTTATAGTAAAGGTTTTTATTCTTTAAATAAAAAAGTGAAAGAATGGGCGTTTTACAATAAAGAAGGAGTTCTTTATCAAAAAATAAATTATAAAAATGATCTCCAAGACGGAGAATTAACAACTTTCTATCCAAATGGAAACATTAAAGAAGTGCTGCTCTACAAGCAAGGAAAATTTAAGAAAATACTAAAACGACTCGACATAAATGGAAATGAGATAAAAGAGGAGCTAGAAGAAGATAGCACACTATACACGATTGTAGAAGAGCAACCTGAATTCCCAGGAGGAGCTAGAGCCATGATGAAGTTCTTAGCAGAAAGCACAAAATACCCACGACAAGCAATTGAGAACGGAATTCAAGGTAGAGTTTACATTAGTTTCGTAGTAGAAAAAGATGGAGCATTGAGCGAAGTACAAAATGCAGCTCCTAAAAGGAGAGTTCATAAAACATTAGAAAAAGAAGCCATTCGAGTTGTAAAAAGTATGCCAAAGTGGAAACCAGGAAGACAAAGAGGGAAAGCTGTAAGAGTAAAATACACTGTTCCTATTAACTTTAAAATTAGATAAGATTAGTCTCTATTAAAAAATTAATATCAGTATGAGATTATATATTACTTCATTCATTTTATCCTTAAGTATAGTTGCTTTGGGGCAAGACAAAAACCAATGTGTAGTCTTGTTAACTGATGAAACCCAAGCAATAGATACAAACTATGTCTATGAAATTGTAGAAGACCAACCTCAATTTATCGGAGGGGTAGTTGCGATGCTAGAATACTTAAAAGAAAATAAAGAATATCCTCAAGAAGCTTTAGAAAATAACACCCAAGGAAAAGCATACATTGCTTTTATTATCGAAAGAGATGGAACGGTTAGTAATGTAAAAAACGGAGCTCCCTTAAATAGAATAACTGACCAACTTCTATTGGAAGAAGCAATAAGAGTTGTGAAAAGTATGCCAAAGTGGAAACCGGGAAGACAAAGGGAAAAAGCCGTAAGAGTAAAATACACTGTTCCTATTAATTTTAAAATCAGATAAGATACGTCTTCTTATAAAAAACTAAAACTGATTGATAGCATGACTTGGAGTTGTGCAATCAATTTAGAAGAGAAAATACTCTACCTAATTTTAATTTAAAATTATCTTTTTGGTTCTACCGAGTTTAGTATGGATAGTATAATTTAGAAGTAGTCTAAAGTTTAATATTGTTATTATTATTTTTTTGTAAAATGTACAAGGCTTGAATTCTGTAGGTATTATGTACAAGGTTGTTTTTGATTCTTAAATTCATTAAATACAAAAAAAACTTATACCCACACCAAAACCTGTAGAATCAACAAATCTAGCCTTTTAAGTTTAAAACTGTAACGATTTTTAACATACTTTTCCTTGATTATTATCAGCTTAATCGTTTTCTTTTTTTTGTATAAAAAAAACATCCGAAAATTACAGCACGTAGACAGAATAAGTCAAGAAATAGTTATACCTCCAATTACGCCAAAGTAGAATACCGGTCATATAACTTTGTTTGTGAGGCATGTAACAATCAAGTAATCGGTGGTATATCTTATAGATTAACGGATAATATATAATACAGAGAAAATGTACAGGTACTCATGGCTTCCCGGCAAATATTAAAAATCCCATGAATGTATAGAATGCTCTAACTAACTTGGCTAATCAATATGTTAGACTTGCTGAGTAGTAGCAAATATTATAAGAGCAAAAAAAAGACTAACATTTGCTCGTTTAAAAACGATTCTAACCTCAAAAAAGACACTAGATTTTTAATGTATCTTTATTTTTTACAAAAAAAAGAGACACTTTATAAATGGCAAAGAAAAATAAATTTAAAGAAAAAGGAGAAACTTTAAAGCCGAAGCGCTCTAAGGAGAGTGTTAAACTTAAAAAAGAATCAAAATTAGGAGCTAAAATTAAACAGTTTTGGACCGATGAAAGAACTCAAAAATCAGTTGGTTTATTTTTACTTTTGGCTACACTTTACCTTTTTATTTGTTTTACTTCCTACCTTTTTACTTGGAAAACAGATTATAGTATTATAGATGGAAAATCATTTTCCTTTGTTTTTAGTGGTGACGAAGTTCAGGTAAAAAACTGGCTAGGAAAACTTGGAGCTTTTACTGCTCATAAGTTTTTAAAAGTGTGGTTTGGTGTTTCTTCTTATGTTTTTCCTTTTATGTTTTTTATTCTTGGAATAAAAGTATTGTTTAAAATAACCTTACTGCCATTGCTAAAAAGTTTGAAAATTAGTTTAGTCGGATTGGTTTGGTTTTCAATATTTTTTGCTTTAATATTTGATTCTCCTTTAGATTTTATGGGGGGGATGTTTGGTTATACAGTCATTGCAACATTAAGCAATATAGCAGGTGTAATTGGAGCGGGAATTGTAGTCGCTTTTTTAGGTTATTTAGCTGTAATTGTTCTATTTAACCCTTCTTTTGAATGGGCGTTGAAATTGAAAAATGCGATTACTCAAGAAAATGAAGAGTTTATTTCTGAAGAAGAAAGAGAAGTTGTAAGTTCAACACAATCAAAAGAAATTACAAAAGAACCGACTGCGGAATCAGTAGATTTCGATATCAATACTCCGCTAAAAACAAGAACTGTAACACCTAAGAAAAATAGAGTTAAACCTGTTTTAGAAATGGAAGTTGAACTTCCCGAGAGTGAAGAGGTCGTTCCTGAAGTTTTAGTTTCGAAAGCAACTTCAAACGAAGTGTCAAATGACGGTTTTGATACTGTCATTAAGCCGATTAAAGAAGAGCAACCTCAGCCAGTAGAAGAGGAAATGGAAGTTGTAATAGCTAAAGATGACGCTACGGAATTATCTAAAAAAGAACTAAATAGTCTTGTTGAGGAGTTTGGAGAGTTTGATCCTAAATTAGAATTATCTCAATACCAGTTACCTGGAATCGACTTGTTAGTAGATTATGG
>WFNC01000176.1 GCA_015488785.1 Flavobacteriales bacterium
AAATAGTATTGCTCCTACTCCAACTAAACTAAGTGATGTTTTATTATTCATGTTATTTATTATTTAAAAGTACTTTGAATTACAAAGTTGATATTCAAAAAAAAAGTACTAACGTTTCATTTTTAAAAATTTCTCTAAAGAATTTAAGTGGTTTTTAAAGGATAGTTTCCCTAATTCTGTTGCTTGATAAGTTGTTTTTGGTTTCTTTCCTACAAATTCTTTTCTAATTGTGATGTATTCATTTTTTTCTAATGCTTTTATATGGCTTGCCAAATTACCATCGGTTAAAGAAAGTAACTCTTTTAGAGTGTTGAAATCTACCCAATCATTAACCATGAGAACAGACATAACGCCGAGACGTATTCTACTTTCAAAATGTTTATTTAATCCTTCTATCATGGTTTTATCTTTCGTATTTAAAATACATTAGTCCACCATATATAATGTGCATTACTCCAAATCCTAACGCCCAAAAGAACAATCCGTAACCAATAAAATAAACGTTTATAAGTCCCAAAATAATATTAAAAATTCCAAGGTTTCTAATTTCGTTGTGGGTAACATGACTGGCATTGACACAAGCTAATCCATAAAAGATAAGGGTAACAGGAGCGACTAAACCGACTAAATGATGCTGTATTAATAATAAACTAAATACTCCTCCCACTGCTAAAGGGATAAATAAATTGAGCATTAATTTTCTTGAAGCTGCATTCCAGATTGTTTGCCCATCTCGTTTTGCTTTTCTGTGTGTAAAATAAAATCCAAAACTCAAAGCTGAAATGAGCACTCCTACTCCAATAAGCATTAACTGAATGAAAACTGTGTTTTGTAAATCTAATATTATAGCACCGTCGAAATAGCTGATTCCGCTAACATAATTGAATGAAGCTAAAACATAGTAAGCCAAAAATGCACCGATTAATGCAGATACTCCTGCCATTATTCCTGACAACCCACTTAATGATAAGAAACGTGTGCTCCGTTCCATTAATTGTTTTATCTCTTTTAAATTGTCTAAATGTTTTTCCGCTTCCATTGTTAAAAGTACTTTGAGTTACAAAGTTAGTTTAAAAAAAAGATAATCCTAATGTATTTTACTCTTTTATTGTGAAATTTTGTTAAAACTGTTATTTACTGAACTTTACTGTCTTCCTAATTACTCCATTGTTCTTTGACAACACAAGGAAATAAAGACCAGAAGGTAAATTTCGTAAATCTAATTTAGCTTGATTATTAGAAAATTCATTATTAATCTTTGCGATCTTTTTTCCAACTGAATTATAAATTGATATTTGATACGAACCAATATTTTCTAATTCTACAGTTAGAAAATTTTGAGCAGGATTAGGGTAAACTTTTAATTTTTCGAAACCATTATTATAATAAACTTCACGAATTGCAGAGTAAGTGTAATTCCCATTAAAATCTGTTTGCTTTAATCGATAGTAAGAACTATTCAACAACGGGTATAAATCTGTTGCCTTATATGAAATTTGAGAGACACTATAACCTGCTCCATTTTCTTTTTTTATAGTTTCCCAGTTTACAGCATCAGTTGATCTTTGAATTTCAAAATAATCATTATCGGTTTCGCTTAGGGTACTCCACTTAAGCAAAACATTATCATCAATTAATTCCGCATCAAAAAATAGAAGTTCAATTGGGAGAGCGATACACAAAGCCGAAGCTGTCATCTCTGCACTAACAGTATAGAAAGTTGATGGACTATTTTGGTTTTCATATTCTGTTTTTATCCAATCAGCTGTTTCTTCTCTGTTCGACAATTTAACTTCATCAATATTGCCTTTAAAAAAACTTCCAGCTCCTCCATCTCCTCCTCTTGCTCCAATTCTTATATCACTATTGTTTGAACTCAATGGATTAGAACAATCATTAAAATCTTCAATCCAAAGACCATCTACATAATGTCTTTGTTTTCCTGCTGAATAAATTACGGTAACTTTATGCCAAGAGTTTAGGGCTATTACTTCTGTACCTGCCCATCGCCAACACCCTGGTGTTGAAGCGGCTTGGATGCTACCTACATTATCTTTTAACCCCATTTCATATATATTTTCTTTATTCACAATTATGCCTCTATCCGAAGCTACATTATAATTTGTGGGGTAAATCCAAGCGCTCATTGTTAGCGTAGTAACATCTAAACTTGTAGCTCCATTGTCAGCTATATTCAAATAGCCAGCTCCGTTAAAACTTCTTGCATCTCCTATTTTCCCTGTAAGGTTAGTTGTTGAGTGATTTACAGCATTCATTCCATTGCTTGTTCCATCAGAAAAATTATTATTTGATAAATGATAAACAGCTGCTACATTACCGTTCCATGCTGCCGAAGTTGAAGGGTCTGTACTAACACTCGAATTTCCGTAATACATGTGGATGTTTGTGTTAGAGGTTGCATTCAATTTATTGAGCTTAACCCAAGCAATAAACTCTCCAGTTGAAGGATTATATTTTTCGATTTGATGCTTTAAAACCGTTACTCCACATTCGGCTAATGTAAAAATAATGTCATAACCGTTATTGTTTTCAACATGACCTCCATTTGCAACTGTTTTTAAATCAGGATCTATAAAACTAACTAAAATTGTAAAATCAATTAAATCCGTAGCTCCAGAAACTTTAGTTCCATCGACCAAAACTTGTTTCCCATAATTGTAACCAGCTGGTTGCCCCCAAATGGAAACCAACAAGAAAATAGAGCTAAAAAAAGAGATTAATTTTATCATACATTACTATTTTAGGTAAATTTAAATAAAAAAAAACAAATCAATTTAAATAAATGTTAAACAAGCTCTTCTTCCTTACAAAAAGTTGACTGAATCAATAATTCGAATAGATTATCAATCTTCAAGAATTTATTTGCCGCTTCAATTTCTTTCATCAAAATTTTCCATTGAATTGAATTTCTATTTTCTTCCCTTTCTTCAATTACGTTGGTTATAAAAGAATTGAATAACGAACAATATTCTGCAGATTGAATTTTGTTTTTAATCGCTTCTATTTTTTCTGATTGTGGATTTACTAAACTTAAACGATTACCTAATTCTACAATATCTCTCAACCTTGTTGGAAAGTCAGCTACAGGACC
>WFNC01000177.1 GCA_015488785.1 Flavobacteriales bacterium
AGATAAATAACAATAATCTAGTTTTTTAATTATCTTCGCTTTTTTTTTCAGAACAATAAAACATGTCCCTTCTTTTCAAAACACTTTTCTATATATTGCTAAGTACTATAAGCATCAGAGCAATAGCACAAGAAATTGACTTTAAAATCATAACATCTAAAGGTTCTGTTCCTGAAGAATTTTATAAATCTATAAGAGAATCTTATGAAAAGGACTTAGCTTTAACACCAGTTTATGATGATTCCAAAAAAAATAAAGCGTCAAAACTATATTTACAATCAGCCAACCTAAGTCTTTTTGAAATATTATGGAGTGGAAAGGTTATTTATGGAGATGTATTTACGAATTACATTAATAAAGTCGGAAAAAAAGTTTTAGAACAATTTCCTGAGATTAAAGAAGAGGTGAGGTTTTACACTTTTAAATCTAGCTCAATAAATGCTTTCACAACTTCTAAAGGGGCTATATTTGTTAATATAGGATTGTTGTCTAAAATAGAGAATGAAGCCCAATTAGCTTTTGTTCTTTGCCATGAATTAGTTCATTATAAACAAAGACATTCTTATAAAAGTTTCTTAGAAAGGTATGAATTATTTAAAAAATCTAAAAGTAATCAGCACTTATCATACACAAGTAAAATAGATGCGGTATATAAATTTTCTAGAAAAAATGAATACGAAGCAGATAGTATTGGCATCTTAATTTACAATAAACTAGGCTATGCTAGAATAGCAGTCCTTGACGTATTAGAAGAGTTGTACTACAGCTATTTGCCTATTGAAAACATTCCATTTGACTACACTTTTTCATCATTACCTAACCTAAACTACCCCTCGAATTTAAAGTTGGATTCAGTAAAAAACATAAGTGACATTATTGTTTATTCAAAGGACTATTTAACACACCCAAATATACGTGCTCGAATAAAAAAGGCAAAAAAACTATTAAACAACGAAAACAACATATTATATAAATTTACTTCAGAAAAAGAGTTTAAAGCAATGAGAAAAACAGCTAGATACGAACTAGTTAACTTACTGCTAATAGAAAGGGAATATGCAAAAGCTTTATACACAATTTACACACTAGAAAAAGAACATGGCTTAAGTAACTACCTAACGGTATCGACAGTAAAAGCTTTTTATGGAATTTCCAAATACAAATCGGTTGAGGAGTTAAATCGAGTTATGAAAGGATATTATAATATAGAGGGTGAGTCTCAAAAAATGTATTACTTCATAAAAAAAACAACTAAAAGGCAGCTTAATGCATTAGCAATAAAAATGAGTTACACAGCATGGCAAAAAGATAAAGAAAATGCCTTACTGAAAGACTATTTCTATTCTTTAGTTAAAGATTTCGTTGTCATATTGGAAGAAGATCTTTCAACATTTAATAAAACAAAAAAGATTTACAAAGGTAAAAAACAAAAAAACTTTTATTTAAACGCATTTATCCCTTTCATGAATGATACAGCCTTTCATGCAGCCTTTGACAAATACAAACCTGAACTTAAAAAGAAAAAAGAAAAAGAGCTAATGGCTTATAAAACTTTAGAAAAAGAAAAAAAGAAAAAAAGAAAACAAATAATCAAAAATGGATACGATGAAAAAATAAATAGGCTAATTATCTTAGATCCTATTTGTATTGTGAATTCAAAAAAAGGAAAACACCAATTTGAAGAATCTCTTTATGAAAAAGAACATTTAGATCAAATAATAAAAGAAAGCTGTAAAAAAAGCGCTGTAGAATTTGATTTACTCTCAACAACAAATATGAGCCCTCAATTTGATTTTAAAAGTTTTATTTTATTAAAAGAATGGGACGAAAGTTGGAACAATAACGTCTTAAATTTAGAGATGACTCCTTTACAATCAGACCAAATTAAAAATATAGTAAAAAAATACAATACGCAGTATGTACTTAGAATTTACTTATATCAAAGTCATAAATATAAATCAAATGAATTCCTAATAGAACTGTACAACTTAGAAACAGGAAAAGAAATCCTTTCTAAATATTACAATGGACGAGGAACACTTTCAGAGTCACAATTAGAGAAATACCTAATTAAAGAATTAAAAATAATCAGTAAATCAAAGTAAAAATAAATAAAACATGAAAAAAATAGCAACATTATTAATGGCGAGCTTACTCATAGCTAACCTAGGATTTTCTCAATATGAAAAAATAGACTGGGGTAAACTTTTAAAATCAAACAAAAAATCCTATTACCCTGTAATAATAGGAGATGATGAAAAATCAATTTATGTTACAGCTGAAGTAGGAAAAGAGAATGTAGTAGAAACTTATTCTAAAGGAAACTTTAGTTTAGAACTTTCAAAAATAATTACTCCACAAAAAATAGACAAAAAGAAAACGACATTAGAAAAAGTTGTATTTGTAGATCATAAATACTTTGTCTTCATTAGTTACTTCGACAAAAAGACGAAATTATCTAACATGTTCGTTTATAAAATGGATCCTAAAACAGGCGACAAAATAGGTAAAGAAGTAAAACTTTTTGCCATAGCCGTAGAAAAGAAAAAAAGACAAGGAGGATTTAATGTTGTTACATCTAAAGATAAATCGAAGATTCTAATTAATCAATATGCTTACTATAAAAAACAAAAAGTATATAAAGATATTTACAGACTATTAGATACAGATCTTAATGTTTTGACAAAAAAAACAGAAACAATAAAAAAATCCGACATAGAATATAAGAGTTATTACCACAAAATAGACAATGACGGAACATTCTACTTTCTAAAAGAATATAAAGGAGATGGCAATAAGTTCTATATTGTTTCTTATGATGCAAATAAAGATTATGAGAAATGGGAAGAAGAAGTAACAATGGATAAAATGGACGCAAAGTCAGGTAACAGTATAGTTTCTGGTGTTACTTACACGTTAAATGCAAACGATGAAATTGTAATGTGTGGATATTATAGCGAAAGAGTTTCTCAAGGAACAAAGAAAAACGGAAAAGCAAAAAAAGAGAAAATGGAAATTCTTGGTAGTTTTTATTTAGCATTAGACAAAAATTCTAAAGAAGTAAAAATAAAAAAAATAAACCGTTTTGATCAAGATTTCATTAATCAATTTAAAACAGCAAAAGACGTAAAAAAAGACAAAGATGCTAAAGTTCCAAATCAATTTAGTTCAATCGAATTAATTCCAAAAGCTGACGGAGGAATGATTATGATCGGAGAGCTATACTTTATGTATCATTATTATGACAACGATGGAAATGCTCATCATTATGAATTATTTGGGGATTTAATGGTTTTAAACTTAGACAAAGACGGAAATCTGTTATGGGCAAACAGAATACCTAAAAAGCAAGTTTTTTGGTATAATTTTAAAGGAGCTGTAGTGGTTGCAAGTACAGGAGTATCTGGTATAGTTGTACCAAATTGGAGAACAGTTCAATACTTTTCTTATCAAGCTGCGTTAGATGGCGATAATGTGATCATATTATTTAATGACAATCCAAAGAATACAATTACATCAAACGATTTAGACAAAACGAAATCGCTTACAAAACTTAAAAAATCGGTTATTACGAGATATAACATAAATCTAAAAACAGGTAAAAAAGAAGAAAGTCTTTTTATGGCAGGAAAAGATTATGAAGTTTACTTTAAACCAATGGTAAGTTATCAAAAAGAACAAGGTTCAGATATTTATACTTTTGGTATTAATGGAAAAAAATATAAATACGGAATTTTAAAATAAGTAATAAAACAAATCATTTTTTAGAATAATTTGTTCGATGAAAAGGAAGGTCAGTATTGACCTTCCTTTTTTTTATTATAATTTTCACAAAAAATAATTAAGATTAAACAAAACTCTAGCTCCAAAATACTTTTAACTATATTTGTTATTAAACACAATACAAGATGACAAAGAAAAACATACTCTTTTCAATAGGTGGACTAATTGCTGTAGTGGCTCTTTTTTTCACTTTAACTAAATCAGAGAAAACAAATTCAGAGATCAACCCTGAATTTACAGGTTACATCACTGCTTTTACATCTGGAATTATTTCCAAAGAGAGTAAAATAAAGGTACGTTTGAGAGATGAAATAAGCGAAGCGATAAAAAAAGATTTAAAAGCCGAGGACTTGTTCGATTTTTCACCAAACATTGAAGGAACAATTTATTGGAAAGACAATCAGACGGTTGTTTTTAAACCTTTGGAAAAACTACCTTCCAATCAAAAATACACAACAGAATTTCACCTTTCCGAATTAATGGAAATGCCAAAAGGCTTAGAAGTTTTAGAATTTCAATTTCAAACAATGGAGCAAGGAGTAAGTGTCCTTTTTGACGGAATGGAAGCTTATGATGATTCGGAATTACAATGGCAAAAAATAAAAGGTTCTTTATCGACTGCTGACGTTGAAAACAGTGAAAAGATTGAAGATATCTTTAACGCGCTACAAAAAGGAAAATCCTTGAACGTTAGCTGGGAACATTCTTCGGACAATCGGAATCATACTTTTATTGTAGATAGTATTGCTAGAACAAAAGAGAAAGGAGAAGTTGTTTTTGAATGGAACAGTAAAGAAATAGGAGCTAATAACAATGATGACATGAGCATTGAAATACCTGCTTTGGGAGATTTTAAAGTCATGAACATACGTGTCTTACAACAACCAAATCAATATATCTCCATCCGTTTTTCGGATCCTTTAAAAAAGAATCAAGATTTGGAAGGTTTGATTTATTTGGAGTACGAAGAAGAATTAAGATTAGAAATCAACAGAAACGAAATTAAAGCCTTCCCTTCAAAGCGTATTTCAGGCTATACAACTTTATTCGTTACGGATGGGATTAAGAACACACTTGGATACAAGATTAGTGAATCATTTCGCCAAAAAGTATCTTTTTTCAATACAAAACCAGCTGTAGAAATAATAGGAAAAGGAGTGATACTTCCAAGTACAAATGGATTAATATTCCCATTTAAAGCGGTAAACTTAAGTGCTGTAAATGTTAAAATCATAAAAGTATATGAAGATAATATTGTTCAATTTTTTCAAGTCAACCAATTTGATGGAACAGAAGAACTAAAAAGAGTTGGTCGAATCGTTTATAAAAAAGAAGTTGAATTAAAGTCAGACAAACCAATCGATTATGGAAATTGGAATACCTTCTCATTAGACCTTTCTAAAATAATAGAAGTTGACCCAGGCGCTTTGTATCGTGTAAGTATTAGTTTTGACAAAAAACATTCTTTGTATCCATGTGGAGAGGACGAATTAACAGATGATTTTGAACATGAAGACGACAGTGAGGAAGCTTCATACGACCAACCAAGTTCTTACTATTATTACGATGACTATTATTATGACTATGACGAAAATTACGTATGGGAAGAAAGAGAAAACCCTTGTAAAGCTTCTTATTACATCAGAAATGACAAAAATATTACTCGAAACATATTTGCTTCGGACTTAGGTATTATTGCAAAAGGAGGAACTTCAAATACAATAACTGTAGCTATAACAGATTTAAAAACGACAGAAAGTTTATCGGGGGTAGAAATAAAACTATACAATTACCAACAACAAGTAATTGCTACAGGAACAACAGATTCGGACGGATTTGCGACCATAAAAGTTGGGAAGAAACCCTTCTTATTAATTGCTTCACAAGGGAAGCAAAAAGGGTATTTACGCTTAGATGACGAAGAAGCACTATCTACAAGTATGTTTGATGTAAATGGGCAAGCTTTAGAAGACGGCGTAAAAGGAATTATTTATGGTGAACGAGGTGTTTGGAGACCTGGAGACTCTTTATTTTTGGCTTTTATGTTAGAAGATAAAAACAATGCTATTCCTGAAAATCATCCCGTTGTTTTGGAATTATTTACACCAGAAAACCAAATGTACAGCCGAAAAATAAAAACAAAATCGGTAAATGGTTTATATGATTTTAAAATGAAAACCAGCGATGATGCTCCAACAGGAACTTGGCTTGCAAAAGTAAAAGTGGGAGGTTCTTCTTTTACAAAAAGTATTCGAATAGAAACCGTAAAACCGAATCGCTTAAAAATTGCATTGAATTTTGATTCGGAAATCCTACGTTCAGATATAAAAACTGGAGAATTAGAGGTGAAATGGTTACACGGAGCAATTGCAAAAGGATTAAAAGCCGATATTGATATGACGTTAGCTAAAGGAACTACTTCATTTAAAGGATATGAAAACTTTTCATTCGATGACCCTTCTAAAGATTTTGAAAGTGAGGAAGAAACTATTTTTGACGGCTCCTTAAATCAAGAAGGAAAAGCTACTTTTCGTCCAAAAATTAAAGTGAGTAAGAATGCCCCAGGAATGCTCAAAGCTCAATTCAAAACAAGAGTATTTGAAGAAGGAGGAGATTTTAGTATCGATAGATATGTAATGAAATATTCTCCTTACAAAGGTTATACAGGTTTAAAAGTTCCAGAAGGTAAAGGATGGAATGGCGCTTTGTTTTCCAACGAAAATAATTTAATCACAATCGCAACTGTTGACGAAGAAGGAAATTCCGTAGATCGAAACAATGTAAAAATAGAGGTCTATGACATTAGATGGAGTTGGTGGTGGGAAAGATCTGAAAATACAGATTTAGCACGTTTTGTTCGTAATGAAAGTAAGAATAAAGTACTAACCGACTTTGTAAACACAAAAAATGGAAAAATTATATACGAATTAAATATTGGAGATGAATACTGGGGAAGAAGATTTATAAGAGTTACAGACCCGCAAACAGGACACAGTACAGGAAAGGTTGTCTATTTTAGTTACAAAGGTTGGTGGGACAATAGTTCTGAAGGTTCTGGAGGAGCTGAAATGTTGAATTTCACGACCGATAAGAAAACCTACAATGTAGGAGAACAAGTAACCGTAAATTTACCAGAAGGTAAGCAAGGTAGAGCATTGGTTAGCTTAGAAACAGGATCAAAAGTCTTGAGTACGCGTTGGGTAGAAGTTAAAGACAATAATCAATTTACATTTGAAACTACACCAGAAATGTCTCCAAATGTATTTGTTAATATTTCATTTATTCAACCGCACAATCAAACCGCCAATAATTTACCAATTCGTTTATATGGAATTCAGTCTATCGAAGTTGAAGACGAAAACACGCACCTTACTCCAGTTATAGCAATGCCAAAAGTTCTTGTTCCTGAAGGAGATGTAGAAATAAAAGTAAGTGAAAAAAATGGAAAAAACATGACTTTTACTGTTGCTGTTGTAGAAGACGGGTTATTGGATTTAACTCGTTTTAAAACACCAAATCCATGGCGATATTTTTATGCTAAAGAAGCTTTAAGTATTAAAACATGGGATATGTACAAATATGTAATCGGAGCATTTACAGGAGAAATGTCTGGATTACTTGCGCTAGGTGGTGATGAATTTTTAAATAATAAGGAAAATAAAAAAGCCAACCGTTTTAAACCAGTTGTTAAATACTTTGGTCCTTTTGAATTAGATGGAGGCGATACTAAGACAATTAAATTTAAAATGCCAAACTATGTCGGTTCAGTTCGAACAATGGTTGTTGCAGGACAAGACGGCGCCTATGGAAGTGCAGAAGAAACGACTCCTGTAAATAAACCGCTTATGGTTTTAGCTACATTGCCAAGAGTTTTAGGACCAACAGAAAAAGTTAAACTACCTGTAACCGTTTTTGCAATGGATAAAAAGGTAAAAAATGTAACCGTTAAACTAGAAACAAATAACTTGTTGAAAGTTGTAGGAAATAGTACAAAAACGGTTCATTTTAACGAAATAGGAGATCAAGTTGTCTATTTTGATATTGATGTTATTAACGCGATAGGATTTGCCAAAGCAAAAGTTACCGTTTCTGGAGCAGGAGAAAAAGCAACGCACGAAATAGAATTGAATGTTCGTATTCCTAATCCATCAACCAATAAAGTTACTGATGGAATCGTATTAAAAGGAGAAACATGGAAAGAGTCTTACGAACCATTTGGTGTAAAAGGTACACGAGAAGGCGTAGTCGAAATATCTTCAATTCCAGCTTTAGGATTAGAAAATAGATTGCAATACCTAATCAGGTATCCACACGGTTGTATCGAACAAACAACTTCTTCTGTTTTCCCACAATTAAATTTACCTAATTTAATCGCTTTAACCAGTTCTGAAAAAGAACAGATCGAACAGAATATCAACGATGGAATTAATCGAATTAAAAAATTCCAGACTCCAAGAGGAGGTTTAGGCTATTGGATAGGAGAAGATGGTGAGAATGATTGGGGAACAAATTATGCTGGTCATTTTATGATTGAAGCAAAGAACAAAGGGTATAAACTTCCAAATGGATTTTTAAATAATTGGATTGAATTTCAAACGAAAAAAGCCAATCAATGGACGCCGACAAACAGTCGATATTACCGCTATTCACATAGAGACGGAGAGTTGATACAAGCTTACCGTTTATATACTTTAGCACTGGCAAAAAAACCTGTTTTGGGCGCAATGAATAGAATGAGAGAAATGAATGGATTAAGTTCAATCGCTCAATGGAGATTAGCAGCAGCTTATTACCTCGCAGGAAAACCAGAAATAGCCAATACAATTGTCGCAGAACTAAACCAAACTGTAAAAACTTACAGCAGGTATTCTTATTCTTATGGTAGTCAAGAAAGGGATCAAGCGATGATTATGGAAACAATGATTTTGATGAAAGATCAAACTTCTGCCTTTATTATATTGAAAGAATTAGCTCAAAAAATGACCTCAAACCGATGGATGAGTACGCAAACAACAGCTTATTGTTTACTTGCCGCAGGAAAATTTGTTGGAACAAAAAACACAGGAGAAACCTCTTCTTATCAAATCAATATAAATGGAAAAGCAAAAAACGTTACAATTAATGAAAAACCGATTGTCAAACATACCATTGAAGTTGATGGATTAAGCACGGGAAATATTAGTGTAAAAAATACAGGAGGCAAACCTTTATTTATAAACATTACTTTAACTGGAACTTCAACAATTGGAAATGAAGTAAAAACGCAAAGTAATTTAGCAATGGATATTAAATATTTGGATCTTGACGGAAATATTATTAACCCCGCCAACATTAAACAAGGGACAGATTTCATGGCTGAAATTACAATAAAGCATCCAGGGGTTAGAGGAGATTATAAAGATTTAGCTATCGACCAAATTTTCCCATCAGGTTGGGAAATAAGAAATACAAGAATGGACGAAATACAAAGTTCAGCATTGAAAGACAAACCTCGTTATCAAGACATTAGAGATGATCGTGTTTATTCCTATTTTAAAGTCGATAAGTATCAGAAAAGAATTTTTAGAGTATTGTTGAATGCCACCTATCAAGGACGGTTTTATTTACCAGGTGTGAAATGTGAAGCAATGTACGACGCTACAATACAAGCGGTAGAACCAGGGCAATGGATTGAAGTTGTGGGAGAAAAATAACAAATCACCTTTGGTGGAAAACATGAATTGAGAATGAGGAATTAAGAATGCTTATTTTTTTATGATGAAAGCTTTGGAGTGATAGTAATAAAGTCATTTTAGTTCATAAAAAGGAAAGAGGGATTCTAAAAAAAGGAGAAAAGCTAATAAGTCTGAATATCTTTCCTCTTATCGAAAATGAAACTGCTATTATTAAATACTATATTTGTTGAATATTAATTTATAAGGATAACTTCTTAGCACTCAAAATTACAAAAAATGATAAAACTTCAAAATATAAATTTTCCGAAAGATTGCGATGTAATTAAACACGTATTCTATAATTA
>WFNC01000178.1 GCA_015488785.1 Flavobacteriales bacterium
CAACCAGAGTATGCTTTATTAGACATGCAAATGCCAGGGATGTGCGGACTCGATATTGTTGAAAAAATACGTACTCAGAATATTAAAACAAAAGTAATAATCTACACTATGTTTAATGACATTAGTGTATTTAAAGAAGCTATGGATTTAGAAGTCGATGGTTATTTACTAAAAGAATTTGCTGTTGAAGATTTAAAAGAGTGTTTGGAAGCTATAGAGTTAGGTAAAAAATGGTACAACCCAAAATTAGAAGAAAAACTTCAAAACAGTAAAGTTTCATTTTCACCAGAATTGTATTGTAAGTTAAGTCCAAAAGAACGATCGATAGTAAAATGTATAGCTGACAACAGGTCTACCAAAGAAATTGCTGTTGAACAGTTTATAAGTGAAAAAACTGTCGAAAGCCATCGACGAAACATTAAAAACAAACTTAAATTATCTGAAAAAAATAATGCTTTATTAGTCTGGGCTATAGAAAACAAAGGATTCTTTCCGTTGATGGACTAGCTTAAGTGTTACAATTTGGTGTTACAAAAGGTATAAAATTGAAGCTACTTTGCAAAACTTTGACAAAAACAACTCAATAAAACCAGCGTTTATGGCAGTTTCCTTCCTACTCATAACCCGAAGGTCGTTGATTCGAGTCCAGCTCCCGCTACACAGAGTATCACCGAGATACAAAGAAAAACATTCATTACTTCTCCCCTATCAGACTTCTTAATAATTGTTAAATACGTGTTTCAGTCATAAAATACTTTTCTTTTTAGCTAATTTCTTTTTTAACTATTATAAAAAACACTAATTTTGTGAGATTGAGGCTACAAGATTTAGCTTTTTGATTATAATTAAGACTAAGATATGAATTTGAATGAAGTTCTTGAAAAGTACACTCCAGTTATTGGATTAGAAATTCACGCACAGTTGAACACTAAAAGTAAAGCGTATAGTACAGATGTAAACGAATTTGGAGCAATTCCAAATACTAACGTCAGCCCGACAAGTTTGGGGCATCCTGGAACGTTACCCGTTTTTAATGGTACAACTTTGCAATATGCAGTAAGATTAGGATTGGCTTGTAAGTCTAAAATCACAAGAGAAATGCATTTTGATAGAAAGAATTATTTCTATGCCGATATGCCAAAAGGATATCAAATTACACAAGATAAAACACCAATTTGTACAGGTGGTGGAATTTTGATAAAAGGAGACAATGGAGAAGAACGTTCAATTGAATTGACGCGTATTCACATGGAGGAAGATTCTGGAAAGAGTATTCACGATATGGATCCTTTCGATACCTTAATCGATTTGAACAGAGCTGGAGTTCCTTTAGTAGAAATCGTTACAGAACCTGTTTTAAAATCAGCAAAGGAAGCTTACAATTATTTATCAGAAGTTAGAAAACTGGTTCGTTACTTAGGTATTTGTGATGGAAACATGGAAGAAGGTAGTATGCGTTGTGATGTGAACATTTCGATTATGCCAAAAGGGACGACCGAATTTGGTCAGCGTGTAGAAATCAAAAACATGAACTCTATTCGTAATGTTGCAAAAGCGATTGAATTTGAAATAATTCGGCATGCCGGACTTATCGAAAAAGGAGACAAAATAGAACAAGAAACACGTAATTATGATGCAGGAACAAATTCAACGATAGGAATGCGTTTAAAGGAAGATGCGCACGATTACCGTTATTTCCCTGAACCCGATTTGACTAAATTAGTTGTAACGGATGACTACATTGAGCAAATAAAAGCTTCAATGCCTCCATTGCCAAACGACTTATTTAAAAAGTACGTAAACGAATTAAAACTTTCGGAATATGACGCTTATAATTTAACGGATGATAAAGGTATTGCATTATATTTTGAAGAATTAATTACCAATACCAATAATTACAAATCGGCTGCCAATTGGATGATGGGAAGTATAAAATCTTACTTGAATCAAAATGCATTGACAATTGAAGATTTTCCTATAAAAGCAATTAAAATTGCTGAATTAATAAAAATAATAGACAACGGAGACATCAATAATTCGATTGCGACACAAAAACTATTTCCATTATTAATTGAAAATCCTGACTTGTCTCCTTTAAAAATTGCAAAAGAAAACAACTGGATTACTCAAAATGATTCAAACGAATTAGAATCTATCATTCTTGCTATTTTCAAAGCAAACCCAGAAGAAGCGGATCGATTTAAAAATGGAGACAAAAAATTAACCGGCTTTTTTATGGGTAAAATCATGAAAGAAACAAAAGGAGCTGCCGACCCAAAAACGACAGCACAATTAATCAATAAAGTAATTAATAATATTTAAGCATATATCTCAGTTATGAAATCAATTTATTATTCAGCAGCTCTTTTGCTAACCTTAGGAGCAACATCGTGTTCAGACGATAAAAAAACAGAAGCAAAAGAAACAGTTCAAGACGCTAGTGTTAGCTACCAAACAGCTGAAAGCTTGGAAGTAGAAGCACCAAAAGAAACCTCTTTTACAGTATCGGGAAACTTAGCTGAAGGTGCAGATCAAAAAGTATTCTTATATTATTTCGATAGCCAAAACCCAACTAAATTAGACAGTACAACAATTGCTGCTGATGGAACTTTCGACTTAAAAGGAAAAGGAAGAGGATATCAGTTCTATGCCATTGGCTCATCTCCTAAAAAAATAAAACTTCTACTCTTAAATAGCACCGAAAATGTGACCGTAAATGGAAACTACAATGATTTACATTCTACCACTGTTGAAGGATCTGAAGATTCTAAAATAATTGACGAATATACAAGTGCTCAAACCGTTTTCGGAAAGAAAATGAAAGCTTTGGAGAACCAATTTAAGGCCTTACCAGACAATGGAGATAATCCCGAAGGACAAGCATTAATTAAGCAATCAAGAGTTGCTACCGAAGAATTTTCTGCTTTTGTTGAAAGCTTTATAGACAAGAATATAAACTCACCTGCCATTTTAATCACAGCAGGAGATTTATTTAACCCTGTAACGCAAATAGAATACCTAACTAAAATTGAACATACTTTGTCTAAAACAATGAATGGTTCGCAATTCCACAAAAATATAGCAGCTAGTTTGGCACAAGTCAAACAACAAAAAACGCAACAAACGCAACAGCAACAAGCTCCAAAAGAAATGATACACATTGGAATGGTCGCTCCAGAATTAAATTTCCCATCACCAACAGGAGAAAACATCGCATTGAGTAGCTTGAAAGGTAAAGTTGTATTAATCGATTTTTGGGCATCTTGGTGTAAACCTTGTCGTATGGAAAATCCAAATGTGGTAAAACTTTACAATCAATATAAAGACAAAGGATTCACTATTTACAGCGTTTCTTTAGACAAGCAAAAAGACAGATGGATAAACGCAATTCAACAAGATGGCTTAGTTTGGGCGAATCATGTTAGCGATTTAAAAGGTTGGCAATCTGCGGCTTCTGCAAAATATGGTGTAAACGGAATTCCATACACAGTGCTAATCGACAAAAATGGTAAAGTTATTGCTACCAAATTGAGAGGTGAACAATTAGCTCAAAAACTAAAAGAACTTTTAGGATAAACTTTACAAAAGCCAACTATCAGCTAAAGTAACTTTAAGAAAGAGATTTATTTGGGCGTTCGAGCGGGCTGTCCGCTATATCTTTTCTGTAAAAAACAGAAAAGGATGCCGCTACCATCCCTAACGCAATTAATTTTTGCTAAAATGGATCACTTTTTACTAATTTATAGACTTCTTTTTTTTGAGAAATCTAAACTAAAAACATTATGAAAACAATAATTCTAGTCTCTATTGCAATTCTAATTTCCTCAATGCTCAATGCTCAAGGAAAAACAATAAAATTGAGTGGTCAAATTTTGGGAGCAGAAGGAAAAACAATTTACATCAATGCTTTTAAAAACAATAAAGCAATTCCATTAGATTCAACTGTTCTAAGTAAAAAAGGAAAATTCAAACTCGAATTTAAAGTTTCAGATCCAAAAGATTTTTACAATCTATCTTTAGCTCCCAAGAACTATGCTTTACTTATTTTAGACAGTTCAAACACTTCCGATAAAATAACCTTTGTTTCATTATCTCCAACGATTGCAAAAAATTATGTCATCACAGGATCAAAGGAATCAAAAGATGTTGTTGATTTTTCTAATATTGTAAACAATTTTCAAAACCAACTCGACCATTTAAAGAAAGAAACAGATAAAGGTCTTTCACCACAAGAATCACAAAAAAAACAGCAAGAACTCTATCTTCAATTTCAAAAAAAGAGAAATATTTTTGTAGATTCTCACATGAACTCTTTGGCTTTGCTAACTACAACAAGTTACTTTAATCCTCAAAAAGAATTAGCATGGTTCAAAAAAATAGAAAAAGGAATTAGTCAATCGGCTCCCAACTCTAAATATCACCAAGCTATAAAAGGTCAAGTACAACAAATAGAAAATGCTTTAAAACCAAAAGCACAACAAGCCTCTTCTGATGTAAACATTGGAAAGCAAGTAACCGAATTAAACTTTAAAAGTCCAACCGGAGAAGTGATAACACTAGAATCTTTAAAAGGAAAATATGTTTTAGTTGATTTTTGGGCATCATGGTGCCGACCTTGTAGAAACGAAAATCCAACTGTTGTAAAACTGTACAATAAATATAAAGATGCTGGATTTACAGTTTATAGCGTTTCATTAGACACCGACAAAAACAGGTGGATAAATGCAATTCAAAAAGACAAATTAGTTTGGCCAAACCATGTTAGTGATTTAAAAGGATGGAAAACAGAAGCAACAAAAACCTATCAGTTTAGAGGCATTCCTTACACAATGCTCGTAGATAAAGAAGGTAAGATTATAGCAACCAAAC
>WFNC01000179.1 GCA_015488785.1 Flavobacteriales bacterium
AGATGAAATGCCGACAGAACCGCAAAGACGAGTTACAATAGAAACGATTTTGGATGAATATCAGCAGTGTAAAGAGGAAAAAACTTCTAATTATTGTAAGGCATTTACTGCGAGAGCGATTTGTGAATATAATGGCGTGGAGGATCTTTCGGAAAATGGAGAATATGTAAATTATCATAAAATACATGATTTTATATTGGGGAATAGTAAGTGGAAAAATTTGGGGATGGCAACTTCGCAAGAAACGTTGGACAATGCTCAAATGATGGCGAATAAAGGCTTTCCTGTTGTGGCAATAGCGATTAAAGATAAACATAACTTTACGGTAATGATTCTGCAAGGCGAACAAACTAAGTCAGGTAAGTGGGGATTGAATGTGCCGAATTGTGCTGTTTTTTTTCCAACGAACTACAAACGATCTTTTATCAATAAATCACTAAATTACGCTTGGAAAAGTCCTGAGGGAATTCAACTTTGGGTTAGAAAATAAATAAAATGGGAAAAATAAATTTAGGCTTAATCGGAAAGTCATTAGAACATTCGTTTTCTGAGAAATATTTTAGAGCGAAGTTCATCAAGGAGAATTTAGACGACTATTCATATCAGAATTATGAGTTAGACGATGTTTCAAAAATAAAAGAAGTGGTGGAAGAAAATCAGCTTTCGGGATTTAATGTTACCATTCCTTATAAAGAAACGATTATACCATTTTTAGATGAATTGAGTGAAACAGCGAAAGATATTGGAGCTGTAAATACGGTAAAAGTAACTCGTACTGAAAATACTTTGAAATTAGTAGGTCATAATACAGATGCTTTTGGTTTTCATCAATTGATAAAACCGTTTTTTAAATCGAGACACGAAAGAATTTTGATTTTGGGAACAGGTGGAGCGTCAAAAGCAGTAGCTTATTTATTGAAAAAACAGTATGGAGCAAGTGTGCTTTTTGCATCGAGAAAACCAACGGAAGGAAATATAATAAACTGGGAAGACGTAAATGAAAATGTAATTCGTTTTCATAAAATGATTGTAAATACGACGCCGTTAGGAATGTATCCAAACGAGAATGAGATTCCTAAAATTCCATTTGATAAAATGAACGAAGAGTATTTGCTAGTAGATTTAATTTATAATCCATTGGAAACTAAGTTTTTGAAACAAGGAAAAGAGAAGGGAGCGGTTACTTTAAACGGCTTAACAATGTTGCACCAACAAGCTGAGAAATCTTGGCGAATTTGGAAAAAGTGAAAATAGCATCAGCAAGTAAATTTTATACCGAAAAAATTATAATTTTAAAGTAATAAATTAACTTTACGAAAATATTATGGATAAAGAATTTTTAGATCATTTAGTTAGTTTTGTTTCAGAGAATAAACAAAACAAGTTTACAGAAGTGTTGAACAACAGAACACGTCATTTAACGGTTGTATTGGAAGACATTTATCAGCCTCACAACGCTAGTGCAGTACTTAGAAGTTGCGATTGTTTTGGAATACAAGATATTCACATTATCGAAAATAGAAACAAGTACAACGTTAATCCAAAAATTGTAGTGGGGTCTAACAAATGGTTGGATTTAAAATACCATAACGAGCAAAAAGAAAATACAATTGCTTGTATAAATGACTTGAAAGCCAAAGGATATACAATTGTAGCAACCACACCACACCAAGACGATGTAATGTTGCCAGAACTACCAATCGACAAACCAATTGCACTTATGTTTGGAACAGAGCTTGACGGTTTGACAGACGTTGCGCTTGAACACGCAGATGTGTTTATGCGTATTCCAATGTATGGATTTACGGAAAGTTATAATATTTCTGTTTCTGCATCTTTGAGTTTACAGTCAATTACAGATCGATTGAGAAAAAGCGATGTAGCATGGCAATTGTCGGAGGACGAAAAAAATGAAATAAAATTGGACTGGGCAAAGAAAGTGGTCAGAAACTGGAAAGGATATGAACACGAATTTAATCGAGGGAAAAAGAAAAAAGATTAGGGTATTTTTATTGTTTACAATCGATGATTCAAGAAGTATTTGAGCAAATAGCAGAAAAAGAAAATGGGAAGTGTTCTTTTCGTAACCAAACAATTCATTTAGGAAGTGGAGTGAGAGGAGAAGAAGTGACGAGTTCGCTAGCGTTTAAATACAAAGGGAATCTAATTACAGTTTTGTATAAATTAGGCGTTTCTAATGTCGCAACTGTTACTTGTTATTTAAATGATGAAGTGAAGATTAAAAGTTTTAAGATCACCTCAATAACTCATCTGTTGAATTTAATTTTACGAAAAAAGCATCGTCTTGTAGTAAAGTCCAAGGATTCTAATTTAAAGGACTTTATTCATGAAAACAAAAGTTTTTCTGAATTGGCATTAATTTCTAATCGTGTAAATTTTAGCCCAACAATTATCTACAATAAGAAAGAAGCAACAATCGTTACAGAATATTTTTTAGAATTTCCCAATAAACAGCAAGTTGTTAAGCCAACAATAGCTTTTTATAAAGATTTGATAGATGTTTTTTTAGGAAAAAATTAGAAGCTGTATTTTAAGTCTAGAACTACAATATGATCTTAATTGTATCGTTTTATAGTTATTTAATGTAAAAAAAACATAGAAATATGAAAAAGTTAAATTTAGGAATCATTCTGTTACTTGCTACGATTAACTTATTTGGGCAAAGTGATTTAAAAAAGGCAATAGATTTTAAATTGTATTCGAATTTTGATTATTCATCAAAGTATATAAATTATGGGGCTGATACTGTCAACGGTGTAACGATAAATGAATACAGAAAGGAAGTTAAAGGGTTTAATTTCTCACCATCCTTGGTGTTTTATACCGAAAAGGGAAATTCTTCTGAAATTGAAATATCTCGTTTAGATTATTCAAATAAATATTATAAAAAATATAGTTTAGTTGATTCAACAGGGAAATTGTTAAATGTTCTGTCTGGTAATAGCCAGAAACAGTTTGAATTATATCTTCGATACGAATACAAATTAGGTCTTTTTAAAAATAAAGATTGGAAGAAAATGAAATTGATTTTGGGGTTTTCAGGAACTCCTTTTGTTGTTTGGAATAAAATAGACCCTGTATTATCTACTGAATTTACACAAAAAGAAACAACAGTAGGACTCTATTTATCTGTAATACCAAGAATTGAATATTCGATTAATGAAAAATGGTATCTTGATTTGAATATTCCTTTAGCACTTGCGACAACACATTATACAACCATGAAAGATGAAAATCCTACATTGCCGATAAAGGAAAGAACAAAAACAATTATTGATTATTATAACGGACCTGTAAGTTTTGCAATTAGATTTGGGATTGGATTTAGAATTTAAAAAAACAGAAAATAAACCTTGTATCTAATTCCAGGTATAAGAAATAGAAAAAGCGAATAAATGCTATTTGGTTTGCGTATAGTTTTATTACCTTTGAATCATGATAAAAATCGCAATCTATATTATTACAATAGCTCTAATGATCATTTCTTGTAGTCCTAAAAAAGAAACGACTGCTACTAAAGAAGAAACAATAGAAAAAAAAGTGTACAAAAAAACGCTATTCATTCCTTTGGATTTCAAAATGAAGAACCTAACTTTAGATGAAGATGTAAAACTATTGCCGAGTAGCAACTTATCGCTTTATAAAACTTTTTTTGAAGAAAGTTTATTAAACTCATTACACCAAAATGGGTTTGAAATCGTTAGAAGTCAAGCCGAAAGTAACTATCAAATTATCATAAAAGACTTTAGTCTAAAAGAATTTAAACTACAAGTAGATGGTCCAAGTGTAAACGTAGCTACAAGTGTAATAAAATATAGTTTTGTAATGCCAAATAAAGAAAGAACTCTTTTTAATGAGGTTAATAAAGAAAGTGTAGAGCCGTTTGAAGAATCAGTATTTCAAGACGTAGTAAGTGAGTTAGCTTATAAAATGACAACTAAAATAGAACAAGAGCTAAAATGAGGTATTTAGTCATTCTATATTTAATTCTTACTATTGGAAGTGTTTCTGCTCAAAGTCAAAAGCAATTGGTCAACTATGCCGATGTTAATTTTGATGCAGGCGATTTTTATGGAGCGTCATTGTATTACAAACAAGCATTAGATTTAGATTCGAGTAAAATCGAAATCTTGTACAAATATGCCACTGCTCTTCGTTTGTACAACAATTATTCTTTAGCAGCATATTACTACGCCAAAGTTTGGGACAAAGACAAAGGAGGTCGAATATACAAAGATGCGGCATTTTGGTTGGCAGATATGCAAAAGTACAATGCTGATTATAGAAAATCGTCTAAAACTTGGCGTAAAGTAAAATCCAAATATAGAAAGAACAAAAAAGGATATGAATATGCCAAAGCGCAACAAGAAATACTCTCGTGCAATTATGCTAGTCGTATCAAAAACGATTCGATGCCAAAGGTTCGAGTCGAAAACATCGGAGGAATTATCAATACAACCGATTCGGAATTTGCCGCAAGTAAATGCAACAATGAGTTGAAGTTTAGCTCACTTCGTGCCGTTTCCGACGACAAGAACCTAGCATTGTCGGACAATGATTATAAAGTTAAAATTTATAACTCAATTCAAAAAGAAAGTAATTGGGATAACCCCTCAAAAGAATCGAGTGTGATAAATATCCCTAATATTCACAGCGCAAATACAACTTACGATGCCAAAAATCAATTGTTATATTTCACAAAATGCGATAGTATAAACAGTTGCAAAATTTATGTATCAAAATTAAATTCTAACAATCAATGGGAAGAACCAAAAGAATTGCCAGAACGAATTAATGCCAATAACAAAACAACAACCCAACCCAATTATGCTTTAATAAAGGATAAAGAATACTTGTTTTTTGTGTCCGATAGAAATGGAGGGAAAGGAAAATTAGACATTTGGTATGCTCAAATATTAGATGCCAATACATTTTCAAAACCAATAAATTTAGAAATTAATAGTCCCGACAATGAAATAACCCCTTTTTACGATACAGTCGGAAATGCACTTTATTTTAGTTCCAACTGGCACTTAGGAAAAGGAGGATTCGATGTCTTTAAATCCAAAGGATATCCCAACGAACTCCAAGAACCCGAAAATATGCTATCGCCCATCAACACACAATGGAACGATATGTATTTTGTCATTTATCCCGAAAATGAAGAGGGAATACGAGACGGTTTTTTAACCTCAAATAGAGTAGGAAGCCTTTATAAAAAAGGACCAACTTGTTGCAACGACATTTACACCGTAAAAATTATAGGAGAAAAACAAATCGCCAAACAAGAAGAACA
>WFNC01000180.1 GCA_015488785.1 Flavobacteriales bacterium
CTTCTACTTTTGTAAAAGAATCATTTTATGTGATTAAGTTTTAGGCTTCAATTACAATAAAATAAAACATTTTCAACGGAATAAAAAACATGCAAGAATACACAAAAGAACTAATCGATCACTGCTCAAATTTTTCTAAGGAATTACTTCACGAAACTAAAGATTTCTATCCATTTGCGGCATTTATTTCTAAAACAGGGCAAGTACACCCATTAGAATTGGAGCCAGAAAATAAAAACAGTACAAAAAATGGGCAAGTTGTAGAATACCTATTAAAATATTTAGTCGAAGAATTTGAAAAAGGCGAAATTTTAGCTTACGCTACCGTTTTTGAGGTTCAATTTAAGATCGATGCTGACAGTCCTAAAATGGATGCAATTGCTATTGATGTTGTTAATTCAGAATCAGAAGAGCCTATTTTTTATTACCCTTATACTCGAAAAAATGATGAATTTTCATTTAAAGAACCTTTTGCAGTAAGAAGATAGCGCTAGATTAATAGGGTTTAGATTTCCCCATACCAAAATAGGCATAATCTATACTTTTAATCCAACAATACAGATATCATCAATTTGGAAAGAATCTCCTTTCCAATCTAAGAATGCACGCTCTAAAATTCCATACTGTTTTTCAGCAGGTTGGTTATGTATAGAAAGTAACATTTCTTTTAACCTTTTACTCATGAACCTTTTGTAGTGAGGACCTCCAAATTGATCCATATATCCATCTGTACTTAAAAACAAAGAATCACCCTCCTCTAACTGAATATCGTGTCGAGAAAAATCGGTCATTAAATGATATGAACCTATAGGTTGTTTGTCTGGTCTTAATTCTATAAGTATTGATTCATCATTTTCCGTAATTCTTATTCTTTCAATATTTTTAGCTCCTTTTTTATTGTTTTTAATAAGATACAATGGATTATTTGCTCCAGACCATTGCAATTCTTTTGTCTTGATGTTCAATCGAACTAAAGTAATATCCATACCTTCTTTCATTACCTCTTCATTCTCTTTATTTACTAATTCTCTAATCATTTTAGACCTTAATAAATCTAGTAATTTATTCGTCGAAATGGTAGAGTTAGAAATCATTATTTCATTTAAAAAAGCAATTCCTAACATACTTAACATTGCTCCAGGAACACCATGCCCTGTACAGTCGGAAACAGCGACATACAAAAAGTCTCCAGACTTAAACCCCCAATAAAAATCACCACTTACAATATCTCTTGGCTTTTCAAAGATTACTTTTTGCTTCAAGTAATTAGCCCATAATTTGTAATCATCTTTCATTACAAAAGCATTTTGGATCCGCTTTGCATAAACAATACTACTGTCTATTTCTTTACTCTTTGCTTCTATATCAAACTTTTGTTTAATTACTTTTTCGTTTACTTCCTGCAATTTATTGTTTTGTACCGTCACTAAACGATTCATTTTAGACAATTCTAATGTTCGGCGTTGAACTTTTAAATCTAATTTTCTATTCTGCGTTATTTTACCAACTAAAATAAAATAGACTATAACAGCAATCGTTAACAAGACGCAAAGTACAATTAATGCAATTCCTAAATTTGTTTTAAAAAATGGTTTTGCGACTATGACTTTAACTTCTATTTCTTTTTCGCTACAAGAATTTTCTAAACACACCTTTAATCGGAAGGTGTATTCTCCATCTATTACAGATTGATATCGCGCTTCTAATTTATCATAACCAACAGAATTCCATTTCTTATCAAAGCCTTCTAATTTATATTGATACGTTACCGCCTTAGGATTTGTAAAGTAGATTGCTTGAAAATTAAATTCAAACTCATAATCAGAATAAGGCAATTCTATTTCTCTATCTTTATAAAACGTCTTTTCATTTACAATTAATCCTTTATAATTTATTTCAGGAAAAACGGTTTCATATTTTAACCTTTCTATATCTAACCTAACTAGACCTCTTTCTGTTCCAACCCACAACTTATTGTCTGCTCCCAATTGAAATGACTTTGTATTGATGCCTTTTAATAGTGGATTATTTTCTTCGCTGTACTGTTCAAACTTATTACTTTCTATATTAAATTTAGTTATTCCATCTTTATGTCCCAACCATACTTGATGATTCATATCTTCTACAATAAAATATATGTAATTGGACAAAATATTACTATTTTTCTTGTTGTATTGTTTAAACGCTCCATTTTTATAAACAAACAAGCCATCTCCCATAGTTGCAAACAAGATATCTTTATGTGCTGTTTCAAATATTTGAGATAGATCAAAGCTGTCAAATCCTTTTACATCTTTATACAGCGTGTACTCCCCTTCTTTGTAAGAATAGATGGGACTAACTGGAGAATCGAACCAAAAATTACCTTTTGAATCTACGAGTATATCTTCTATCACATTATGCACCATCCCTTCGTTCATTCCGATATGAAACTCTTTTCCTGTAGAAAAAGAATAACTATGCAACCCTGTATTTGTTCCGACGTATAATGTCCCATTATTTATTTTCAACGCATTAATGGATATCGGTTGTTGAATTAAATCATGAAACTCAAACGGTTTGATGATACCATCTTCAAGGTAAAAAAGTCCTTTATTTTCGGTTCCAATCCATAATTTATTTTCATAAGAGTGCAACACTTTTACTTTATCGTTGTAAAAACCATTATCTAAGTTGTAGTTTACAATTTTATTGACTTCAATAATAGAAAATCCCTTATCTGTTCCTACGGCTAAATCACCATTATAATTTGTAACACAACCGACATTATCGTTTGCCAATCCTGATGTTTTATCATACCACAAAGTCCTCGTATCAGAAAGCACAGATATACCATCTCCATAATATCCTATCCACAGTGCATCGTCATTATCTAAAAATAAGCTCTGAACAAAATTACTCAACATTCCATTTTCCTTATTATAGTTTATATAATTGTACGATTTGAGCTCTTTGTCATGAAAATTAATTTCGAAAACACCTTGCCCTAATGTTGAAATAATAATTTTTGTTTCCCCAAAAACAAAGTTCGTTACTTTTGTATTTATCCCAATCTTTTTTAAATCTAGTGTCGAAAGTTTTTCTACTTTATCTTCATACCTAAACATTGTTACAAAACCATCCAACTCATACGCAAATGTGTTTGAAACCTTATTCTGTTTTAATATTTTTATGTATTCGAACGCTGTCTCAGGGATTACACTTAATCTTTGATTCTGATCTATATATATCCCGTCCAAAGTCTGATAAATTTTGTTCCCATTTTTTAAAGTAATTTGATTAATCAGTTTTCCATCAAGTAATTCATTCACTCGAAAATCAAACTCTTTTTCCTCCTTATTATATCTTCCGATTTTTGAATCAACATCAATAAGGTTAATACTAGAGTTATCTTCAAAAATCGAGACGATTGGTTCTGTTTTAAAATATTGAAAAGAAAAACCTTTGACTTTAGGTATCAACTTAGAAGTTCCTCCTTCGTAATAAGACAGCCAAATATTATCTTTTTTATCTGCATATACTTTTGAAACAAAATTATCTTTTAATCCATCATATTTATCTAATAGATTAAAAGAAACTCCATCGTAAATAAGCAATCCTTTTGAAGAAGCAGCATACAAAACACCTTTTCCATCTTGAGCAAAGTCATAAACATATTTTGCTTGAACTTCTTCTTTCTCAAAGTTTTGGAAATTATATTTTTGAGCATAAGAAATCAATGCGCCCAGTAATAGAGATATGAATAATAGAAACTTCATTAATCAAACTTATAGTTTACATCTATCTTGTACTTATACTTAGGGACACCTCCTATTGGAGTTGAAAAAAATGGAACAGCCTCGTTATATTGATTTAAAAAA
>WFNC01000181.1 GCA_015488785.1 Flavobacteriales bacterium
GAATACGAAGAGATTATTCCAACGAAAACACGCTAAACATGTGGGTTGTAGCCGATAACCTAAGAAAAGGAGCCGCTACAAACGCTGTTCAAATTGCAACCTATTTGATTGAAAATAATTTGGTTGACTAAGGTCAATTAAGTTCGAAAATAAAATTAGCATAGCCTTAGCTATGGTAGTTTTATTTGAAGAAGTATATGTGGTAATAAAATTATTTATTTGGCGCATTTCATAATTAAGTTGATATTACCTTTACTTGCCTGTTCTTAAATTCAAAAGCGTTAGGGATTGAACGGCGTGTTTGAACTCCTTTTGGTTTGTTACATTGATATAATTAAAGATATAAATATGTTCTACTAAAACAACAATCTATATTTAATTGGTATTACTCAAACCAAAAGAGTGAGTAGTGAAAGCCCGACCCTAATTTGCAAAACAAACATTAAAGCGTGAGCGATATGTTTATTTTGCTAATTTGGGAAACGCCCTAATAATTATTGTCCTGTATATTCATATATCGTGACATTATCATTATTTAAATTTTCAGTTGAGACAAAACCTTTTGACAAACTAGGATAGGATAGAAATTGAGGTGAAAGATTGGGAAAATTATTATTTTGAAAATCGTTATAGCACGAAACCATTTCCCAAGTTGTTCCTCCATTGGTTGTTTTGTATAGAACTGATGGTAAATAGATACTTGCCAATCCATTTGTTTCGTTAGCAAAAGCGATGCTTTCAAATGGTGTCCCATCTGGAGTTGTATAGGTGGTTTGTGTCCAAGTGCTTCCTCCATCTGAAGTTTTGTATAGTATTTTATTGTTATGTGATGCACAATAAATTATGTTATCCGATACTACTGAAATATCCGAAATGACATGACTATCGACATCTGAGTATGTCCATGACCCTCCGAAATCTTCCGAATGAGCTATTTTTGGATCTAGATTAGAATCTGGTATAGCGAAGACGTTTATTACCCCTGCATCTGTCATTGTCATACCCGCAACTTCACTTGAGAGGTAAAAATTTACGTCCACAGTTCCCAATAATGAATGTGTAGAATTAGAAAAGTAATATATTTTATTTTTATCTTCTTCAACATTTTGAGCATTTAAAACTTTAACATGAGCCAATATCGCCGTTCTATCATTGTTTACTGCAACCGCTCTTAATTCGTAATATGTGATGTCATTAACAAAGTCAAAATCAGGCCAAGTAACTCCTCCATCTACTGTGTATCTTGCCGGACGAGCTTCGTTGAGCATACTAACTCCATAGTTTGAATTTAAAAAAACGACTTGACGTCTAGGATATTTTAATCCACCTACAGCATTAGAAGCATTTAAGTCGTTAGAATTAACAGTACTCCATGAATTACCTCCATTTGATGTATGCATTAATTTTACAATCGTATCACTAGCTGTTGCTGATCCAAATAACCACCCCTCGCTAGGCGTATTGAAAAATACATCCCCCATTATCGTAATTTCTGAAGAAAGATCCTTGTAGTCCATACATGATGTAAAACTATTGTTTCCTCCTCCACCGTTTCCATTTCCTAAAATTGGATTGGTGTCTTCTGGCTTTTTTTCTTTTTTGCAAGAGCTTACGCCCAACATAAATAAACTAGCTAAAGCTAGTATTCCGATTTTATACTTTCTTTTCATAACTTATGATTTATTTGTTATTTAATTTATACTTCAAAGTTACTTCTGTTAATGTAATTTCAGTTCACCCTTTAGGGTGATTTCTGCTATTTACACCGATTATATATTGAAATGCGCCTTAAGAAATGAAATTTATTTGGCGCATTTAATAATTTAATTCCAGTTGGGATTAAAGTAGGGGATTAAGTGATCTAATCTTCTAGAATGAGCAAAAATCACAAAATTATTTTTGAGGTGTAGTAACTTCAAAATAAATTACCACAGTAAAGAAATATTGTTTTTTATTATTATTTATTGCACTTTGATACAAAATAACGAGAGATCATCTGTTTGTTCATTATCTCCCATCCAAGTTTTTAGTCTTTTTTGAATCAACAGTTTTTGTGCTTTCATCGGTAGCTTACTCGCTTCTAAAAGTAAGGATCTTAGTTGTTTAAATTTAAGTTTACAATAAGTGTTCGCGCAACAATTCTTGTTAAACACATATTAATTAACTAAAGTTCTTTTATTTAGTTAGACTTTGAACCAACAGATTAGCGAAAAATAAATTTTAATTTATAAAACAGATTGAACCAAATCAATCTTTAGGTTTATTAGAGGATAACAAAACTTACAACTATGAAATATTTTTCGATACTAATCATTTCCATTGCACTGTTAATTGGTAAAACGCTAAATTCTAGTAATAAAAAAGAGTATATTCCTAAGGTTAACATTCAATCGATAAAGCAAATTAACGAAGAAATAGCTTTGGTTGATACCAACAAGGTTTTTCCTGCTATAATGGTAAAAGATGGAGAAAAATCTTCGCCTATTTCGTTAAATTCATTGAAAATTAAAGCTGAGATTATAGGAAACACAAGTTTTGTAACCTACGATATGACTTTTTACAATGCAGAAGACCGTGTTCTTGAAGGAGAATTATATTTTCCATTAGACGAAGGTCAATCTGTTAGTCATTTTGAATTGGACGTAAATGGAAAATTGCGTAAAGGTGTTATTGTAGAAAAAGAAAAAGGACGAGTAGCTTTTGAAGCTACTATTCGACAAAAAGTAGATCCAGGTTTAGTGGAATGGACAAAGGGTAATAATTTTAAAACCCGAATCTATCCCATTCCTGCAAAGGGCTACAAACGTGTGATTATCGGATTTAATCAAGAATTACAAAACACAGATCAAGGAGCTGTATTTCAATTACCAATGAATTTTGAAACGGTTGTAAAAGAATTTAGCTTTACAGCTGAAGTTATAGAACAAACCAATCAACCTGTAGTTCCAAATGGGACGATGAACTTAACATTCAATAATTGGGAACACAATTACAAAACAAAGTTAGAAAAGAAGAACTATATACCCAATGAATCCATACGCTTTTTTATACCATTTATTGAAAATGGAGCTAAACTTTGGAGAACAAAAACAGATAACACCAACGAATATGCATATTATGGTGTAGTTTCTACTTTCGTAAATAAAAATATTACCGCTACTCCACTACAAAACGTTTGCATAATCTATGATGCATCACATTCTGGAAGGAATAAAGATATTTCTAAGGAAATAGATTTTTTAGATGCATTGTTTAAACAAAATTATAATGCTAAGGTAACTTTATATCTACTTCGTAATGACTTCAAAATAGAAGTAAACAAGAGCAATTGGAATACGGTGAAAAATCAAATAACCAAGACCGTTTTTGATGGTGCTACTCAGTTTGGGAGCATTCAAAATTTAGCAAAATATGATGCTGTATTATTACTAACCGATGGCTTGCAAACGATTGGAAAAGAAACTCCTAATTTTGGAAAAAATAAAGTGTTTACCATCAACACTAAAAAAGAAGCCAATCACGGTTTCCTTAGAAATATAGCACGAAACCACAACGGAAAATACATCAATCTTTTGAACACATCAATTAGTGACGGCATGCAGGCAATTAACGATGGAAACACCTCTTTGGTTTTACATCTTGATGCGAAAAATAAATATGAGACCATCAGAAGTTATATGAAAAATAACCAACGCTACTTTACTTTTTCATTCCTATCAGATCAAGCGATTAATTCTATTCGCTACACAATTGATAAATACGATAATATTGCAACGACAAAAACCATTGAAGCAAGTGTAGTTCAATCCGATTTTATTACTAAAATAGCGGTACAGCGAATTGTAGAAGATTGGTCTATTCTGAAAAGTAAAGAAAACGAACTTTTAAAAATTGGTAAGAAATATAAAATTGTGACTCCCTTCACTTCTTTGATTGTATTGGATAGAATAGAGGATTATGTCACTCACAAAATAGAACCTCCTACAGAATTAAAACCTGAATGGAATAAACTAATGGCTGAACAAAATAAATTAGATGAAGCTATAAAAAACTCTCACATGGAAGACGTGATTTCTGATTTTGAAACAAAAATAGCTTGGTACAATACCAAATTTGAATGGAGGATAATAGAAAATAAAGACAAAAAAAAGGCGAAAACTTCTATACAACATGACCTTAGAAGAAGAAGCGTGAGTCAAAGTGCTTCTAATCTTGATGAATATGAAATCGACGATGTAGCTTATGAGGAAGATATGGAAGTTGAATCTTTATCAGCACCATTAGCAGATGGAATTTTGTCTGAAGATGCTAATTCCAACAAGAAAAAAGAAAAAAAGCTACAAAAAGGTAAAAGGATCAGTATTGAATCTTGGAATCCAGACACGCCATACATGAAGTCATTAAAAAAAGGAGAAAAGAAAACAGCATATACAACGTACCTCAGTTTAAAAAAAGATTATCAAAAACAACCTTCGTTTTTCTTAGATGTTGCCGATTACTTTTTTGAAATTGATGAAAAAGAATTAGGTCTTCGAATATTGACCAACATTTCGGAAATGGAATTAGAAAACCATCAATTGTTGAGAATAATAGCTCATAAATTGGAACAACTTGAATATTATGACCTTGCTTACTCTATCTATTTAGAAGTAGAGAAAATAAGAGGAGAAGAACCCCAATCATACAGAGATTTAGGTTTGGTTTGTGAAAAAATGGGAAAATATCAAGAAGCGATTGATTATCTAAACTACGTAGTAACCACAAAATGGGATGGACGATTCCCAAAAGTAGAGACGATAACAGCTTCTGAAATAAATAAGATTATTGCTTCTCACCCAAATTTAGATTTAAGTGCAATTAACAAAAAACTAATCAAAAATATGCCTATGGATATGCGAGTAGTTGTAGATTGGGATGCTGACAACTGCGACATCGACCTTTGGGTAACTGACCCTAGAGGAGAAAAATGCTTTTACAGCAATAAAAACACTAAAATAGGAGGATTGATGAGTTATGATTTTACTGGAGGATATGGACCTGAGGAGTTTAATATTAAAACAGGAATGCCTGGTGAATACAAAATTGAGGTTAATTATTTCGGATCTTCCCAACAAACTATTGCTGGTCCAACAACAATTATGATAAAAGTATATACCAATTATGGAAAATCAAATCAAGAAGTTCAAGAAATAACAAGAAGAGTTTCTACAACCAAAGAAGTGCTTGCTATTGGAAATATTAAGATTTGATGTAAATCATTAATTATAAAATTACTATCCTTTCTTAGCTAAAGTTTAAAAAACACAAAAAATAGTTTATCTATTTTCCGAGATCTTGATTTTTGACAAAACTTAGAGTTTCTAATATTTTGTTTATACCTTTGTTGTAGGTAATAAAACCAAAACCCTGAATTTTACGAATGATAAACTCAATTCATAATAAAGTAATAAAAGCTTCTCCAGTTGAAATAAACACAGATAGTTTAAAAACAGAGTTAGGGATTGAACTCGTAAATAAATTGAACTTCAAAAATATTGAAGCTACTTCAATTGTTGATTCAAAAAAATATGTTTCACTAATAGGAGGCTCAGAAAAGGAAGATGAAAGTTGCTACTCAGGCGATGTAATGAATTCAAATCATTTTATTAATATGCTTTCAACAGCCTTTAATTTACACAAATCAATAGTTTTGTCCCCAGATGATTTTTGGTTATTAATATGTCAAGGATTTACAAATTGTGTAAAAAATAACCCAAAATACTTTAAAGGAAAATTTACTAAATCAGAAAGTAAAATTAAAGTTAGTATTAATAGAGATGATTTTAGTAAAGGAGGAAACAACAACTGGGAAAATATATTCCCTGAATTTATGACTCAAATAGATGATAAAATAAAAACTGACTTAGTTTCAATAATTAATTCAGATTTTTCAACTTCTAAAAGTCAAGAAAGAATTGCTTTTAGTATTTCATTAATGGACTCTTTATCCAGTTACATCGATTATGAAGTACAATCTTTGTGCGGTATTCCTGAAATAGAAATTCTTGGAACTATTGAAGATTATCAAAGTATTAAAAATAACTTAAATGATTTGAAAAAGTATAATATCGAATGGTGGTTAGATGAACTGACACCTATTATTGATAGTATTATAGAAACACTTAAAGGTAAAAATAACCTTATATTTTGGGAATCAATTTTTAAGGAAAATAGTATGTCAGGTGGTTCAAGTGTTGATGGTTGGATTACTAAGTTTTTTCCTTATATAAAAGAGACAGAATTTAAAAAAACTATATTTGGATATAAGACTCGAATAAATATAATAAAAAATCCATTATTGAATAGTGATAGAAAATGTCATATAAAAATTGGTGATTTTCCAAATGGAATTTCAAGTATAGATTTTAAATGGATTTGCTTAAACTCAAGCTATAAAATGAAATTTACTTCTGGATTCATAGGTATTACTGAGGAAGCTCAAACTAATAGATTAAAGTCTGAAATAAATTGGATAGTTGCAGAGTCTTGAAAAAAATGATAAAAAACAAAACTACTTACAACACTATATATAGCACATAGGGAGTTTTCTTGTTTTAGAAAGTTTAGAGTTTAACGATTGATCGCCAAATGTAAAATTTGGCTAAGAGATTTCTAATAACTTACTGCTAGCTACCTCCCCTACGAGCTATATATTTAACGTTAGCAATCATAAGTATGATAACCAATGAAAAAATAGAAATCTATAAAAAAATTGGGAGAGATATCGACCACCTCCAAAGAGTAGGTTCTAGAAATGAGAAAGCACTTATGCAAGACAACGTCTGGTCAATAATTGATGAGTTTATCCAATACCTTGAATTGATAAATAAAGGCTTGGCATTTGAAAACTTTAAAAAGAAAGTATTAACGCGTCTAGAAAGTGAAACAGACTGTTCACAAACAATTGGTGATATCGAAAAACTTATTGGAAAATTCTGATATATGATTTTTAAAGGAATAGATTATAAAACTTGAATTCAAGTAACTTAATTGTTTCATTATATTATGAACGCTTCGATTTTTCTAAAGCAAAAATAAAAGGAGTTTATTTAGATAAAATGGTTACAGAAGAGTTTACAAACAAATACAAAATAGAACATCGTTTTGGAATAAA
>WFNC01000182.1 GCA_015488785.1 Flavobacteriales bacterium
AAAAAATAAAGTTTATTTTTACATAGACAATGAAAATAAAATCAGCATAGCCTTAGCTATGGTGATTTTATTTGAAGAAGTATATGTGATAATAAAATTATTTATTTGGCGCATTTCAATATTTATTTGGTATGATAGCCCGCCCACCATTTTTTTTGTTAAAAATTGTGGGATTGCCCAAAAGAACTTAATTCAGCGGTGACTTTACATTATATTTTAACGAACGCTTCTTTTCTAACTAAAGTTGTTCTTATTTCGCTTAAAAAACCGAGCTTTATTTTTTACTATGTTGCAAAGCTATTTGCTTGCATTTTCTTTTTAAGTCTGCTTGGGTTCCATCTGCTACACACTCCAGTGCTTTGTGAACCTCTGCAAACATCATTTCTTTACCAATTACATTGATTAGTTTACTTTTGAAGATTATATCTCGAACTGGACCTGTTGCTCCTGCTACTGCAAAAGCGATGTCCTTATTGGATAGTTCTACAATTAAGTTTTTTAACATTAAAATAGCACTAGAATCAATATGATTGACGGCTTCGGCATTCCATACAACAAGCTTTAGTTCTGTTCCTTTTTGAGCAATTAAATCATACAATTTGGCTTTAAAATAGTCTATATTTGCAAAATACAATTGCCCATCTAAACGGATAATTAAGGTTTCTTCATTTGTTTTTAAGTCATTGAAGCGCTCAATATTCTTGTAGTAACTTGTACCTTCAATTTGTTCGCATTCTGCGATGTGTGGCCGCGAACTTCTGTATATTAATAAGATTAGAGACAGTAAAACACCAACGATAATTCCTTCTTTTATTCCAACCGTTAGCGTGATAATAAAAGTGACAACAAGCATCAATAAATCATCTTTTTTGTAGGAATAAAGTTCTTTTGGATATTTAAAATCAATTAATCCGTAAACTGCTACTAAAATAATAGCAGCCAATACACTTTTGGGTAAGTAATAAAACAAAGGAGTTAAATACATTAAAGTAAGCGCAACAACGGCAGCCGAAATAATCGCAGCCATGTTTGTTTTAGCTCCAGATTCATCGTTGACGGCAGTTCTAGAAAATCCGCCAGTAGTTGGATAACTTTGGAACAATGACCCCATAATGTTTCCCAAACCTAAGGCTATTAATTCTTGATTGGGATCAACTTTGTAATCTGTGTGACGTCCCTCGACAGCTTTGGCTACAGAAATAGCTTCCATAAAAGCAATTAAAGCCAAGGTTGCAGAAAGGGTGAGTAGTTCAGTAAAAAAAGCCTTGTCAATAGTTGGAATACTAAATTTTGGTAATCCTACAGGAATGTCTTCTACTATTTTAACGCCATAGGCATTCAATCCAAAAAACTGAACGACGACGACTCCTAAAACGACAACAATTAAGGCTGTTGGGATTTTTTTGTTTACTTTTTTCATCACTACAATTAAAACAATAGAAACCAAACCAATTAAAAAAGTAGGTATATTGATTTCTGGTATTTTTAGAACGGTGTTATACAATAATATATGAACCTGGTTACTTCGTTCTATGTCTGTTCCAAACAAATGTTTGAATTGATTGAGCCCTATGATAATTGCTGCCGCAGAAGTAAATCCACTAATTACAGGTTTAGACAAAAAGCTAACTAAAAAGCCAAGCCTAAAAATCCCCAAAGAAAATTGAATAATTCCCATCATAAAAGCTAAAGCTATGGCCATAAAGATATGTTGCTCGGGAGTAACACTTGCAATAGCTGCAATACCTGTAGCAACAATAAGCGAATCCATAGCAACAGGACCAACTGCCAATTGTCTAGAAGTACCGAATATAGCGTAAATCAACTGAGGGATTAAAGCAGCATATAAACCATAAATAGCGGGTAAATTCGCAATAGAAGCATAAGCAATTCCTTGAGGAATAAGCATTACACCAACTGTTAGCCCTGCTGGTAGATCACTAATAAAATCTTGTTTAGAATAACTAGGTAACCAAGATAAAATAGGTAGATACTGTTTTAATAATTTCATAAATGTGAGTTCATTTTGGACAAATATATTATAGTCTTAGAAATAGAGCAGTAACTAATGTTACTAAAATTGAAGCTTAATTATAATTAGAGCCTTCAATACCCGTTTTAACAACCATAGTTCTTACGAAGCAAGGGAAGATTATAGGTTCAATTTTATTTTTTAGATCTAAAATACGCTCCCTTTTATTCAGCCTTTTTTGGTCTTTCTGAACATACTTAATAAAATTTACTTCTACTTTACTTTGTTCATTATCTCCGAGTTCTTTTTTTAATGTTCTCATCAATTTCTGTTTATCTATCTGTTTCAAATCAAAAATCGAATGTCCTTTTATACTTTTTTCTTTCGCATAATAAGTTTTATCGTCAATCCAACCAATTACAATGGTTTTGTATTTCAAATCATTATTGAGATTATAACTATAATTCCCTCCTTTTTTATAGAGCTTTATGTAACTATTAAATTCTATTGGAACATTGTAAACAAACACACGGTTATAATCGTTTTCGCCTTTTATTTCCGCACTCCATTCGTTATAAGTTAACGTTGATGAACTCCCTTTATAGTTAATCGTTTTGGTTGTTCTACTTACTGTTGATTCTAATACTTCTCTATCAATGTTATTCCACCCTAAATTTAATATTTTAACAGTGTATTTCTCTTGAATTGGTTTGTATTTACAGTCATAAGGATAGTTAACTTCGTGATATACTTTGCACAAGTTTTTCTCAAATTCTTTAAAAAATATTTCGTTGGTATTTTCTAAATTTCTAAAAGAGCTTCCCTGTATTTTCTTGCTTAAATTACGATCTAATTCTTCTTGTTTTTCTAAATAATCTTTTTGAGTTTTTACTAAAGCCTCTGTAATCATTCTTTGTTTTCTAGCATAATAGTTAGCTAAACGCACAGCTGCTTTAGAGCTTAATTCAACTCTACCATCTCCTCTTTTTGAAAACAAGATAAATTGTTCTTTTAATTCTTCACGTATCAATGGTAAAACCATACTATCGATTTGAGATAAAGGCTTGTCTAAGTTGTTGATGTAAGTTTCTAAAACTTCATTATTACAACTGTTATGAATAAAAGGCATTCGCTCTTCGAACTCTTTAGTAGCTAAAATTGTGTTGTTAAATTCTTTGTTCCAAATGGTTTTTATTGTTGAAGGATTAACACAGTTTGGAATTAGATTTTTATCAGCATAATTTAAAATTAAGGAAATTTCATATTCAGTTAATGAAGAAGGAGGCATTTGCATCATACTAAAATTACTTATTTCAACAGCTCTTTTTGATTTTCCGCTTTCTATTAAATTTTGAGGGTTTTTAATAAAATCATAGATAAGGCTAGCAGATTCTCCGTAGTTTTTCCATCTTTTTCTTGCTCCTTTCAATTTTGGACCTGTAGAATTTGCATCAATTTTATGACATGAAGAGCAATTATTCTTGAATAAAACCTCACCTTGATTATCATTTTGTTCGTTTTCTTCGAATGAGATTTCACCTAAATAATCAGTACTTAAAAAAGAATAATAAAGACTATCTTTAAATTTCTTATCATAATTGCTCCAACTATCTAAAGAATCTTCATAATTGGGTGGGTAAAAATCGAGTGTTAAAATATCTACAGGAGTTAAAAATGACTCTAAATCAGAAGGAGCTACCCAGTTTATTTCTCCTTCTTTAGTTTTTTCTCCTTTATAGAGTTTCATATTTTCTTTTTTCTTAGAAGTAGGAATATCTATCGTTAATTCTTTTGTTAAAAAGACTCGATTGCCATTTACAAAAGCATCGATATAAAACATACCACCTGTTTCTAGTGTTTTTCCGTTAGAGGTTGTAGATAAACCTGCTAACAATATATCTTCTGGTTTAATTGCTGTTTGAACAACTAAATCTACCATTTTACTTTCAGTATTAAACGCGTTTTCAGGAATGTAAAATACTGCTCCATCTTTAGTTTCTATAATTGTATCTCGAGTCGTTGATATTTGGTAAACTTCTTTTTCTAATTGTGTATTAGAGAAATTACTAATACTATCTTTAGCTGTAAATTCGGTATTGAAGTTTGGAGTTGTTATTTGCTTTTTATCACTAGAATTTGTCATCAAGTACATTCCTAAAGCAACAATTACAGAAGTCACAAATAACCCAATTAATCCTTGTTTTATCATTCGTTTAGTTTTCCAATTTTTATAACTTCTTTGAGTTGATTTTTTTAATCCAATTCGCTTAGTTGCTTCAATTATATTTCTTTGCGCTTCAACTTTCTCACTTAATTCAGCATCTTTTTTCATTGATAATTCAAAAGCTATTCGTTCTTTTGGAGTTAACTTATTTGTTAAATACTTTTCTATTAACTCTATTATTTTTAATTCACTTCTCATGATGGTATTTTTTTAATAATTAAATGTCTTTTATAGCTAAATTTCTAGCTCGTTCCATGCACTTGTATTTTTGGACTTTAGCAGTTTCAACATTTTTATAACCTAACTTTTCAGCAATGCTTTTCATGTCAAATGATTTGTAATAAAATAGTTCAAATATGGATTTACATTTTTCACCCAATGAGACAATAATAGACTCTAGTTTCTTAAATTTATTTTCTTTTTCTATTAAAGATTCTAATTCATCTGAGTCCATTAAGTAATCGACTTCATCTGAAGTACTGATTCTTACTTTCTTTTTTCTTAACTCGTTACTCCATAAGAAACGACACGTTGAGATTAAAAATGCTTCGGGATTTTCGACTATTGTTATATTTATTTTTCGATAGAGAAGAATCAATCCTTCTTGAAATAGATCTAAAGCTTCTTCTTTAGTTCCACTATTTCTAAGAATGTGTCGCTCTACTTTTGGAAAGGAACTATATAAATAGGTAAAAGCTTTTTCCTGCTTTCCACTAGTTAGTAATTCTATTAATTTTAAATTTTTCATACTTCTTCTTTTCCTTTAAGTGTAACAACTTTTTAAAAGTAACCTTCTTTTTTAAAAATAATGTAAGTAATTTTAATTTTAGTCGTCCTAATGACACAAAATCATATAAAATGAACAAAATATATTTAGTATTATTTATCGTAAGTATTAGTATTTCGTCCTTTTCTCAGAATTTGGATCACTTTATAAACCAAGCGAATAGTTTTTTTATTCAGCACGTTTCCAATGGACAGGTTGATTATTTAAAAGCAAAAAACAGTGAAGATTTAAAAGAGCTAGTCATTAAAATTGGAACTTTAGATTATTCTGAACTAGATGAAAATAAACAAAAAGCTTACTTAATAAATGTTTACAATTTATTGGTGATTGACCAAATAGCTAAAAATTGGCCTACTCCAAGCCCTATGAATATTAGTGGTTTTTTCGATAATGTAAAGCATAACATTGGTGGTAATAACTGGACGTTGAGTTTTCTTGAAAATAAGATTATGCGCCCTACTTTTAAAGACCCAAGGCTACATTTTGTTTTGGTATGCGGAGCAAAAAGTTGTCCTCCAATTATAAACGAAGCCTATTTCCCAAGTACATTAGAGATTCAATTGGAAGAACAAACAAAAGGAGCTTTAAACAATCCTAACTTTATAAAAACCGAGGGTGATAAAACAATGTTGTCAGAAATTTTTAAATGGTACGAGTCTGATTTTAAATTAAAAGCCAAAAATACAACAGCATATATAAATCAATATAGAACAAATAAGATAACAAACAAAACAACTTTTTATCCTTATGATTGGTCCGTGAATGGAAAATCAATTTCGAAAGAAGTTGAAAAAACGACAGGAGAACCTACTTTTAATTTACAAACCTACAATGCGGGCTCGTTATTACAAAAGGGGCGATTTGATGTCTCATTATTCAATTCCATCTATACGCAGCGTAAATCAAATTGGATGGGAGTAAATTATAGCGGAAGTAGAGATACTTTTTTTGGATCACTATTACAATTTACTTACGGCACGTCTAAAAACGCGCGAATCAATTTAGGGTTTGACTTAAAGTTTGCTTCTTCAGGGAAAGCAAAAAGCGATAGTCGTTTTTCGAATGTATCGAGAGCTTTTAAATTTACAAATACAGATACATCACGTGTGGGATTAGCATATGCTGGCCCACGAATAAAGATTCAACCGTTTAAATCAGAAGCTAATTTTACGATGCAAAGTAGTCTTCTTGTTCCCACAGTTCGATTTTCGGAAGGTAAATCGGCTGATGAAAACGGAAACGGAGCACTGGCTTTTTTAGAATGGGATAGAATACAATGGTGGACACAGTTTTACTACGTAAAAAGTTT
>WFNC01000183.1 GCA_015488785.1 Flavobacteriales bacterium
CCGGTTAAATTCATTTGAATTTTCTGATCAAAATCAAAGGTGGTTATTCTTCGTTGTTTTACGGGTATAATCGGGTTTTCAGTTTTAGAAATATTTAATCCAAAACTTAACTCAGCACTCCCTTGCGGTCTTATTTCGATTAGATCACTTCCAAAAATCTTACGAATACCTTTTCCTGCATTTATTTTAGGAATTGGATTTTTTGTATCGTCTTTAGAATCTCTAGCCTCGTCAACTTGTTCGTCAACACGGTCTTGCCAGTATTGATTCATTGACTGATTGTTTTTGTATTGTAAATACTCTTCCAACGTCATTGAACTGGCAGGACGATAATTAATATCGCTTCCTAAAGTCGATGTAAATTCATACTTTCCTGTTTCGGGATTATAGATTACATCGTGTTCTAAGTTTAGAGGGTCTTCAAAATTAATCAACCCTCCAGATTGACTCGGATCTTGCGAATCTTCAATTGGATAAATTAAGTTTGTATCTTGCGAATAGACACTTAAATTCCCTACAACAAAAAATGCAGCAAACAGTGAAAAGGCAATTAATATGTCGAGTCTATTTTTCAAAAAAATCTTATTAGTCAAGTATAAACGGCAAAATTAAAATAAATTGTTTACCAAGCTAATTATTTTATTGTTATATACCTTTTAATGTTGATTTGATTAATTCTTCAACGGTTATATCATCGCTGGCTTTGGCTAATATTTTGTCGATACTCTTTTCGGCTCTCTTTTTGTCGATACCTAAAACGACTAGAGCAGATAAGGCTTCTACTTTAACTGTGTTGTTTTGACTTGATCCGCTTCCTAGTTCTACCCCTGTATTTTCGACTTTATCAATTAAATCAACAATAATACGTTGAGCCGATTTTGCTCCAATCCCTTTTACTTGTTTAAACGTATTGACATCTTCCGAAAGAATTGCTTGAGCTGTTTCGCCTGCGGTGAGTGATGACAAAACCATTCTTGCGGTACTTGGTCCTATTCCAGAAACACTGATTAACAAACGATACATTTCTCTTTCTTTTTTTTCTCCAAAACCAAACAATGTATGCGCATCTTCTCTAACAGATAGATGTGTAAATAAACGAACACGCCCTTTGTCGGGAAGGTTTGAAAAGGTAGTTAAAGTAATGTGTAAATAATAACCAATTCCATTAACGTCTATAACTGCGTAGGCTGGGGTTTTTTCTTCTAATATTCCGTCTATGTGTGTTATCATTTTTGTTGTATTTTGTTTACGTGAGGGGGTGTAGCTTTGTTTGAGCTCTATTTTTGTTTTTTCCTTTTGAAAACAAAAAAAAGCGAGTGCGGAAGACCCGACCTTCCGATTTTTTTTATCGGAAGGTCACGCCCAAATTATATTTATCTTCTTGCTGGTGCTTCTGCTACTGCAACCGTTACCATATTTAAAATCTCTCTAACCGAAGAGCCTATTTGTAAAACGTGAACAGGTTTTTTCATTCCCATAAGAATAGGCCCAATTGCTTCGGCTTCTGCCATTTCTTGCATCATTTTGTATGCTATATTTCCCGCTGAAAGGTTAGGAAATATAAAGGTATTGGTTGATCGGTTTGCTAATTGTGAAAAAGGAAAGAAATCATTTAATAATTCTTTATTTAAAGCAAAATTTGCTTGAATTTCTCCATCTACGATTAAGTTTGGATGCTCGTCGTGTAGAATTTTTGTTGCATTTCTCATTTTTAGTGCGTCATCTCCTTCGGCAGATCCAAAATTAGAATAAGAAAGCATTGCGATACGTGGTTGAACTTTAAAACGTCGAATCGTCTTTGCGGTTAACAAAGTAATGTCGGCTAATTCTTCTGCCGTTGGGTTTGTATTTACTGTTGTATCAGCGAAGAAATAAGGCCCTTTTTTGGTCATTAGAATATACATTCCTGCGATTTTATTAACCCCTTCTTCAATTCCAATAACTTGTAATGCTGGCCTGATGGTATCTTTATAACTACGTGTCATACCCGAAATTAGCGCATCTGCTATTCCCATTTCTACCATTGCTGCTCCAAAGTAATTACGCTCTTTCATTGCCTTTCTACATTCGTACAATGTCAATCCTCTACGTTGTCTTTTTTGAAAAAGAAGATCGGCGAACTCGTACCTTCTTGACTGTTCAACTTCTTCTCTTGGATCTATAATTTCACAAGTCGTTAGTTCTAAGCTAAACTCTTCTATTAGTTTAAGTATTTTAGTTCTGTTTCCCAACAAAATAGGATGAGCAATCCCTTCGTCTCTAGCGATTTGAGCTGCTTTAAGAATTTTATAATTATCTGCCTCGGCAAATACTACTTTTTTAGGATGTTTGATTGCTCGTTCAGTAATATTTTTGATTAGCTTGTTATCCAATCCTAAACGAACTTTTAGGCTTTCTTTATAAGCTTCCATATCTTCGATGGGAGCTTGTGCAATTCCAGAATCCATAGCCGCTTGTGCTACTGCTGGAGCAACCCAATAAATTAAACGAGGATCGACTGGTTTTGGAATAATATCGGTAATACCAAACGAAAGATTTTTTTCATCGTAAGCTTCGTTCACCTCTTCTGGGATTGGTTCTTTTGCTAGAGCGGCGATAGCTTTAACAGCTGCCAATTTCATTTCTTCATTGATTCCAGTTGCTCTTACGTCCATTGCTCCCCTAAATATATAAGGAAAACCAAGCACGTTATTCACTTGATTGGGATTATCGGAACGTCCTGTTGCCATAATTATATCTTCTCGAACACTTGTAGCTTCGTTGTAATCAATTTCTGCAACGGGATTGGCTAGAGCAAAAACAATTGGATTTTTTGGCATTGAAGCGATCATTTCTTTACTAACAATATTTCCTTTAGATAAACCTAGAAATACATCGGCTTGTGAAAATGCTTCTGCTAATGTTTTTACTTTTGTTTTGTTCGCAAAATATTGTTTTTGTTTCGTTAAGTTTGTTCTATCGGTGGTAATCGGACCTTTGGAATCGAACATTAAAATATTTTCTTTTTTTACTCCCAAAGAAACATATAGTTTAGAACAAGATACTGCTGCTGCTCCTGCTCCACTGACAAGTACTTGGATTTTAGAAATATCTTTTCCATTGATTTCTAATGCATTTAATAAAGCTGCCGAAGAGATAATTGCTGTTCCATGCTGATCATCGTGCATAATTGGAATATTCAATTCAGCTTTTAGCCGTTCTTCGATTTCAAATGCTTCTGGCGCTTTTAAATCTTCGAGGTTTATTC
>WFNC01000184.1 GCA_015488785.1 Flavobacteriales bacterium
ACCTTCTAATTGAGGTACGGTTTTGTTTATGGTTATGAATTGCATTGCAATAAAGATTCCAATTATATAGATTAATATTTTTAGGTATTTATTCATTCAATTGGTTTTCGATTTTGGGGTATGAATTTGGAGCTATTTCTGCTACAAAATTTCCTTGTGCATCATATAATAAATTATAAGTTTTCTTTTTTTCTTTCGAGGTTAATGCTGTCTTGTAAAATATAAAAGGAAATTTAGTCTTGTTTTTAAATTGAATTATCTTGGAAACGTGTTCTTCGGATAATGCTAAAATGTTAATTTTATCGCCATATTTATCTTTTGTTTCTGCTGTTTTTTTTAGGTTGGCTATACTGTTTTTATCGTTGGTATTCCAAAATGCTATTATGTATGGTTTTCCAATGTAGTTTTCCATTTTGACTAAACGTCCGTCTAGCTCAAAGATTTTGAAATCAGCATTGACAACGCTTTGTTTTTCTACTTCAATATTTACTTCTTTTTTAAATTTCTCTTGCTCTTTTGAACTTTCTGAAACACAACTATTTACTAGTGTTAATGTTAAAAAGAAAGTTATGATAAGCTTATGTAATTTCATTTGGTCTAGTTTGTTTGCAAGAGGGATGGGAACGGCATCCTTTTTTTTATTTTCGAAAAAAAGATATAGTGGACAGCCCGACCTTTTCTCTTTTTTTTAGAGAAAAGGTCTTGCCCAAATTTTTCTTATTAATTTTTTCTTATTTATTAATGTAACAATTCGCTAATTATTACATTCTTCGATATAGATTTTTGATATCTTCTAAGCCAAATTTAGTTTCCCAATCTTCGCCTATTGCGTGTCGCCACATAAAGGGTAAATTGATTGCGACTTGTGCCATATCGGTAATTTGTTGCTCTGTCCAATTTTTACTTAATCCTTGTGGAAGCGTTACGTTGAACTGTTTTACCATTCCTCTAAAATCGTTTACTGCGTTGCCGTAAAACTCGTCTAAATGGTTGAATGCTAAACAATTTGCATAGCCGTGTTTCATACCTAAAACAACAGATAATCCGTAAGAAAGGGCGTGACAAGCTCCGACTTCACTATAAGTCAAACTCAAACCTCCGAAGAGTGATGCCATCATTAATTTTTCGTCATTTTCTGGATTTTGACCTGCGTTTTCACCTAAGAATACTTCTTTGCAAAGTGAGATTGATTGGTCTCCGTAGGCTTGTGAAAACACGTTGTAATTGATTCCCGATTTGGATTCGATGCAATGAATAAATGTGTCCATTCCTGTGTAAAACCATTGGTCTGAAGGTACGGTTGCTGTTAAATCTGGATCGAGTATTACTTGGTTGAAGACTGTCCATTCGCATTTTAAGCCTAATTTTTTTTCGGGTCCTGAGAGAACTGCTGTCATCGAACATTCTGCCCCTGTTCCACTTATAGTTGGAACGCCTAAATGATAAATCCCTTCGTTTTTGATAAGATTTAATCCTTGGTAAGGGACTGAAGAACCTTCGTTTTTGAACATTAATGCCGAGGCTTTGGCAATGTCCATAATACTTCCTCCTCCAATACCGACGATACCGCTTGGCATTCCGTTTTGTGCGAGGACTTCGTCTCTAAGGCTGTCTATTTGATCGGTTGTTGGTTCTTTCGGATCTACGTCAATAAAATAAACGACATCTTTGGCTTGTTTTGGAATACGGTTTTCTAATTCTTTTCCTTCGAAATATTTATCGACTACGAAAACAAAAAAGCCGTCATTTTCTTTTCTTATTGGAGCTATAATTTCGTCCAATTGATTAAAACTTCCTCGTCCGAAAACTATTTTTTCTATGTTTTTAAAATTCTTGTGCATTATTTTTATATTATAGTTTAAAATAAATCGTCTTCGAATAAATCGTCTTCGAATAAATCGTCTTCGAATATATCTTCAAACATATTTAAAATGTCTTCGTCAAATCCTAAGTCAAATCCAGTTTCGTCTAAGTATTGTCTTGTGTTTTTTATTGATTTAAAGTTTGTTTTGTTAAATTCTTTTTTGTCAAGAACTCCTCCTTTTATTAGTGTTTCGAAATCTTTAAACTTAGCTTCTCTTTTCGATTTTAATACATTATAAAATTGATTGTATCGATAAAATTCTTCGGTTGCATCATTTTTTACAGCGTCTTTAAATTGAAGTATATCAAATAATTCTTCTGAAATATGACGTTCTATTTCTTTTAAATGATTTTTGTCTAATTTTATTTCTTCAGCATCAGGATTTACCAAAACATTTATCTCTAATAGTTTTAAGTAATTCCTTTCTTCCCAGGCTAACGCCAAATCTTTCATTAGCTGTTCTTTATTATCAATAGTATTAGCGTTTTGTTTATCTGGATGTAAAATTTTGGCTAATGTTTTATACATTTTTTTAAATGTATCGTCGTTGTAAGACTGTTGTTCTTGTTTGTATTCTTGGTTTTCTTGTTTTTGGTTTTCAGTATGCTTTTCAAACATTTGCTGTTGAACTTTTTCCATTATATCTTCCATAGACATACTTTTAAAATCTTCAAAACTAACGTCAGGTTTCACGCCTGTTTCATCAAACATTTCTGCCATCATAGCTTCAAATGTTTCTCTTGCTCCGACCTCTTCTTCTTTAGTGAAATTAAAATCATACTGTCTTATCTCTTGCTCTATTTCAGAGATAGCAGAAGACATATATCCTGCATTCGCAAAATGATTAATGATAGATCTCATCTGATCCAAAGCCATTTCTTTATAACGTTTTCCAACCGATTTTTTGTTCCTAAATTTATCAAAAAGTAATAGCGTTTTTTCATCTTCTTCAAAAATTTTATTTTGAATCGGCTCAATTCTTTCGTTATACTCTTTGTTTACATCTAAAATTTTAGATTTCAACAATTCTAAAGCCTTTTTTTCTTTATGAAGTTTTCTTATTTTAGCATTAATTTTTTGATAAATTTTACTTTGTGTTTTCTTTATCTTTAACGCTTCTAAATTAGTTACTGTTGTAAATAAATCTATTTGTTGCTTTTTTGACTTAGCCATATTTTTTTAATTGTGAATTACGAATTAAAAAAGTTCTTAATTCTTAATTCTTAATTTTAAATTACTTTATTGCCTTTTTAATTGACGCTACCATTTGAGCTCCAAACGTTTTTAATTCTTCTTCTGTCCAACTTGCTTTTATTCCTAAAGAAATTAGTTTTCCGATTACTTCTTGTGCTTTTGGCAAATCTAAGTTGTTATAATCTTGTGGTGCTCCCAAATGGTGAATTGCCATTTTGAAAGGTGTTTGTAAATTCTTGATATGGTCCCATTGGTTGATGAAATGAAACATATTTGTAAACCAATAATTGAAACCTCCTACTCCATCTTTAGCAAATTGATCCATTACTTTTTGAGCAGTTTTAGTATCTTTCATAAAGAAATTAAGAAAAGTTGCTGAATCTCCTTCTTCGTCTAATTTTGCTCTAAATTCTACTCCTTCAATTTCGCTTAAAAGATTTTTTAGATAGGCTTTATTCTTACGATTTTTATTTCTTATGGTTTCTATTTTTCGCATTTGAGCTAAACCTACTGCTGCGTTTAACTCTGAAATACGGAAGTTTGTTCCTAATATTGGATGTTGCTCCATTCCTCTATTGTCTCCAATATGATCGTGACCATGATCGGAAACTTGATGCATATAATCATATATTTTGTTATCATCTGTAATGCATAGTCCACCTTCTCCTGCGGTTGTAATTTTAAAGAAATCGAAACTAAATGCTCCAGACTTTCCAAATAAACCAACTGATTTACCTTTGTGAAAAGCTCCTAAGGCTTGCCCTGCATCTTCAACCAAAGTTAAATTGTGCTTTTCGATAACAGGCATCAATGCATCCATATCAGCAGCAGCTCCACACATATGAACCAAAAGAACACCTTTTGTTTTGTCGGTAATCACTTTTTCGATTCCTTCTGCCGAAAGGCAAAGTGTTTCGTCTATATCAGCAAAAACGGGTAATGCTCCTTGCCAAAGGATAGCTTCGATAGTAGCGATGTAAGTAAATGGAGTAACAATTACTTCGTCTCCAAATCCAATTCCAGCGGCAGACAAAGCTGTGGTAACTGCTGTAGAACCACTCGAAACCATGTGAGCATGTTTTGCTCCTGTATAGTTTTTAGCTAAACCTTCTAATTCTCTAGCTTTCCACTTTCCATCTCTAAGGTGTTCCCAGTTGTAACGAAACAGACAACCTGTTTCTAATACTTCCATTACTTCTTTCTTTTCTTCTGCTCCGTATAAATCGAATCCTGCCATTTTTATTATTGTATTATTTTTTCGTATTGCGATTAGCGTATAGCGTCCTGCGTACCGAAAATGTTTTTCTTTAGTTTTTACAAAAATACAATTTTACTTGAATTATAGTTTAATAAAAAGTTAACGATTTATTCTATTTATCAACGAGTTTAGTTAATTTTACGGTCATGAATATTATAATTACAGGAGCGTCGAGAGGAATTGGATTTGAAACGGCAAAGATTTTAGCAAAACAACATAAAGTGTATTGTTTGTCTCGAAATATTAAACCACTAATTGAGTTGAATAATCCAAATATCATTCCAATTGCTTTTGACTTAATTGACTTTGATGCTACTATATTAGGAAAAGAGTTTTCTGCTGTTAATTCGATTGATGTGATTATTAATAATGCTGGTTTTTTGGTTAACAAACCTTTTACAGAAATAACACCTTTAGAATTGCAAAACATGTACGCTGTAAATGTTATGAGTCCTTTTCGTTTGGTTCAATATTTTTATAATAAACTCACTAAAAATACTACTCATATTTTGAATATAAGTAGTATGGGAGGAGTTCAAGGTTCTGCAAAATTTCCAGGATTGAGTGGTTATAGTTCTTCAAAAGGGGCTTTGACAATTCTTACCGAATGCTTGGCTGAAGAATTTAAAGAAGATAAAATAACTGTAAATTGTTTGGCTCTGGGAGCGGTACAAACCGAAATGTTGGAAGAAGCTTTTCCTGGTTATGAAGCTCCATTTACTGCTGAAAAGATGGGGAAATATGTTGCTGATTTCGCTTTGAATGGAAAAGAATATTATAATGGGAAAGTTATGAATGTGGCGATTAGTACTCCATAAAATGGATAGAACAAACTAACTTGACTTACTAAGCTTTTACTAAAAAGCCCTCTAAATTACGGTATGTCTAATTGTATTCATTATTGTTGACTCTACTGTTATTATTAGACATAAAAAAAACCCTTAGAAAAATCTAAGGGTTTTTAAACAAATTGTATTCCTACAAAATTAGTTTACTTTTGTAGATAAATCACTACCAGCTTTAAACTTAACAACGTTTTTCGCTTTAATTGTAATAGCTTTTCCTGTTTGAGGGTTACGTCCTTGTCTTTCTGCTCTTTTTGTAATAGAGAAAGATCCAAATCCGATTAATGCAACACGGTCATCAGCTTTTAAAGCTGTTCCTACTACTGTTACAAAACTGTTTACTGCTCTTTGAGCATCTGCTTTAGTTAATCCTGAATCTGAAGCTATTGCATCTACTAATTCTGACTTGTTCATAATTTTTTTTTTATGGTTAATAATTAATTCGTTGTTCAAATATATATGTAATCCCAAGCTAGCCAAGGAATAATGAGAAAAAAACACACTATTTGTTAATAACTATGTCACTTTGTTAATAACCGTAAAGGAAAAATGAATTTTACGAACAATAAATAATCATAAAGGTAGATAAACAAAGGGTTGTATAGGGATTTACGACGGAATTAGATTTTTTGTTAATCAAATTAACATAACGCATTATTCCATTAAATAATAATCACGCTTTGAGGATTCTATTAAAAAGACATTTAAGTAATAAAACTGTAGAACATCTAAGTAACTATAACCTAAGTCAACCATATTCATAGCTCCTTCTTGTGAGAGTCCTACTCCATGTCCAAAACCATGACCTTTCAAGAGTATATTTTCACCTTTATCTATAATCGAAAAGAAGGTACTTTTCAATCTCCAATCTCGTCGAATATCGGTTAATAAAATATGAGACTCCCAACCTGCTAAATATTTCTTTCGATTGACTTGTTCAAAGTTGAGGACTTTAGAAACTGATATTGAATCTTCAATTGGATAATTAAATTTACGATTTAAGTAAGAAAGCCATTTATCTTTTTTTATAGATTTAGTCCATTTATAATTATTTTTACCTACTGAAAATGGATCTTTTCTACTTTTGAGGTAAGGCATTGGCTTGTTCCAAACATTTTCACTGTTTTCAGTTTGTCCTCCACTATTGCTATAAAATGCAGCTGTTATATATTGCATTTCATCATCAACTAAAACTAAGCCTTTGGTTTCTTCTACTGCTTGTTCTATTTTAGGGTTTTGATAATACTTGCCAAAATAGACTTGACAATTGACTAGGTCTGTTAACATAAAACCTTCGTGCAGAAATTTATTTTTATGTTTGAGTGCGTATGTTCTACTAATAATCGCTTGTACCTTATAGTATTCTTTTGATTGATAATTTCCAGATTCCGATTCAATTACACCAATTAAATAGCTTTCTAATGGTACGTGATTGATGAATGTAAAGATCTCGTTTATTACTTTCACTTCTAAATCGCCATAATAGATTCTTCGTTTTAAATTGGGTGAAGATGTTTTTATCTTGAAGACGGCTTTTTCTTTTGTTCTAAAAAACCGAACTGATTCGTAAGTCCCTAATATTAATTCTCCCTCCGATAATTGAACTTTATCTCCACTCCTCTTTATCGTTATTTTTTTTCCTTCAGAAACTAACAAAACAGGAATAGAATCATTTGCTACAATTTGATAATCTGCTGAAACATAGCTAAACTGTGCTGTTCTAATTTTTATGTTTCGATATATTCCTACTGTCAAAATTTCTTGCGAAATAATCGAAAAACAAAATAGGCTAATAAGAAATGTAATAAATAATTTCATGAAATAACAAAGCTAGTTTTTTTTAAAGACAATGAATTATTCAAACCTTATATTTCTTAACATTTTTTTTTTAGT
>WFNC01000185.1 GCA_015488785.1 Flavobacteriales bacterium
TTTCCGAAAAGGGAATAGAAAATGTGTATCAATATCCAGGTAGTTTCCCTGCTAAAAACATAAGAACAATAGAAAAAGGATTGGACAACAAAATTTGGGTTGGAACTTCTAATGGAATTTACATCAAAAGCGATGCTGGTTTTACTCCTTTTAAATTTAATGAGAGCTTACAAAATAGAATCGTTTATTCGATAAAAAAAATTAGAAAAGATAAAATGCTAATAGGAACAGCAAACGGACTTTATAGTTACGACGGAGATAATTTAGTTCGGATAGAACTTCACGAATCATTTAGTGCTAACAACATAAACTTTATAGGTGTCGAAAACGAAAACTATATCTGGGTAGGAACCAATTATGGAATATTTGAGCTAAACCTATTGGATTCTACAAACTTAATTCATCATTACACGACCACAAATGGATTACCTAGTGTAGAAACAAACTTAAACGCTTTTTATAAAGACAGTAAAAACTTTATTTGGATGGGAACGAGCAAAGGAGTCGTTCGGTATAAAAGAGAACACAGTCGGCACATCAAAACAGCACCCAAAGTAGAAATTGAAAAAGTTCAGTTATTCTTAAAAAATACGAACTGGAAAAAATACAGTAATAAAATTGACAAGAAAACAAATTTACCCATTGACTTATCTGTTGGTTATAAGAAAAATTATTTCACTTTCTTTTATAATGCTGTAGCATTTAAACAAAACAAAGAAATAAAATATAAGGTAATGATTGAAGGTTTTGACCAAGATTGGTCTCCTGCTGTAATGCAAGAAGCCATTACTTATACCAATTTACCGCATGGAAATTACACTTTCAAAGTAAAAACAGCTACCGAAAATAACCAATGGAGCACTCCTGCAGAATTTCAATTTACAATTCGAAAACCTTTCTTTTTAACCTTCTGGTTTTTCTTGCTTGTATTTGTATTTCTCTTGCTAATTACCATTCTAATTTGGAGGTGGCGCTTAAATGTTTCTAAACAAAAAGAATTAACGCAAAAACTTTATTATAAAAATAAATTACTAGCACTAGAACAGCAGTCTTTAAATGCAAGTATGAATCGTCATTTTATATTCAACTCTTTAAACTCTATCCAATATTACATTAACGCTAACGATCGAATTTCAGCTAACAAATACCTTACTAATTTTGCAAAATTGATTCGAAAAAACTTAGATACGTCTATTTCTGGAACAAGTTTGGTTAGTCTAACAGACGAATTTGAACGGTTAGAACTTTACATTTCTTTAGAAAAAATGAGGTTTCAGAATAAGTTTAAGCATCAAATCACCATAGAAAAAGCAATAGACACAGACTCGATAAGTGTTCCTCCTATGTTTCTTCAGCCTTTTGTCGAAAATAGTATTTGGCACGGCATACTTCCCAAGAAAATAGATGGAGAAATAAACATTACACTAACCAAAAAAAATCAAAAATACTTGATTACAATAGAAGATAATGGCGTAGGAATAAAAGAAAGTTTGGCACAAAAAGGAAATACAAACCATTCGTCAAAAGGTATGCTGATTACTTCGGGAAGGTTGGAAATATTAAAAAAAACATCGAATAAAGACATTGTAATAAAAGGTCCTTTTCAAAAAGAAGATGGAGATGGAAATATTTTAGGAACGATGGTTGAAGTTACAATAACAAAATAAGATGAATATAATAATTACCGTTTATTCTAATTTTGTAACCTTTAACTAAAAATGACGTTATTACTATTGACTATTTGAAATAAAAACCTTATTTTTGGTAAGTAATATGAAATACATTATTCACATATCGGTTATTTTTATCTTTTTGTTCTCTTTGAACAGTTGCACAAAAGTTGCGCCTCTTCAAAAAAAGAAAACTAAAGGGATTGTTTCTTACGCTAAAAGTGGTCAAACAACAACAGACGAAACAAATCTTGACGCTGGAATTACAGACCCAGAAAACGAAGAAGATAAGCAACCAATTACAGATCCAGAAAACGAAGAAGATAAAAAAGTTAATTAATATTTAACTTATATAAAAACAAAA
>WFNC01000186.1 GCA_015488785.1 Flavobacteriales bacterium
GGATGTTTGTTAAATGATAGTGTAAAAGTAATTGTAACTTCTGGTCAATTGGATATCACACATAATATAGAAGTGTGTAGAGGAGAACAAACTACAATTACAGTTATAAATTTAGCACCTTCTAATCCGTTAACTTATGATTGGTCACCCGATAGTGAAATAATTGCTGGAGATGGAACCAATACAATTACAGTTCAACCAGACTCAACAACAGTTTACTCGGTAACAGGAACCAATTCTTTTGGATGTGAAGTTACCATTGAAACTACAGTTACTGTAAATTCAATTGGATTTATAAACCTAACCACTTCGACAACCAACGATACAATAATAGAAGGTAATTCAACTTTTGTAACAGTACTTCCGTCTGGTTATAATTATACTTGGATCGAAGGAGTTTCTCATCCTAATAGTCAAACGACAGAAGTTAGTCCAGAAACAACTACAACTTACTACGTAACAGCCGAAAATAATGGATGTACAAAATCAGATTCCATTACTATTTATGTAAAAGAATTACTTTGTGGAGAAGAAGATGTTTATATACCAAACGCTTTTACACCCAATAATGATAATGCAAACGATAACTTATTTGTAAGGGGAAATAATATAGAAAAACTTATTTTTAGAATTTACGATCGTTGGGGAGAATTGATGTTTGAAACAAACAACCAACAAGAAGGATGGGATGGAAAATATAAAGGATTAGATTGTAAACCAGCTGTTTTTGTTTATTACTTAGAAATGACTTGCACAGGCGGAGAAACATATTTTGAGAAAGGAAATATAACTTTAATTAGATAATAGAAATGAAGTATAAATTTATATTAATAATAAGTATTTTTATTACTTTTATAAGTAATCAATTGGCGCAAGAATATAAAGTAGATTGGTCTTCTCCTGTAAATCATACAGAAGAAGAAACATTAACGGATATCATATCATTTGACGATAAAGGAATTGTAGTTGTTTTAAATAAAGATAAATCTACCGTTCGAATTGACTATTACAAATCAGATAAAACCTTCTTAGAAACGAAGAATATAAACCTAAATGGAAATGTATTGAAAGTAAGTAGAGTGGGGGAGTCCTTATCTATTTTTTATAGTAGATATGATGGTCATCACAAAAAAAATAAACTGTTTGTTAGAACAATTACAAAAGAAGAAACAAAAGAGCAATTATTGGAAGAATCATCAGTATTAAAAAACTATCACAATAATTTTAAAATAAGTATAAGCCCAAACTATAAAAAGGTTTTTGTATTGACAGAAAAGCCATATAAAGAAAGAGGAAAAGAAGGAATTGTATTATCTGTTTTTGATGAATTATTGAACAAAGAAAGAAGTCAATTTTATTTAATGAGCCAAATAGATTCAAAAAAAAGAAAAGTGAATGTTCCTATGATTAATAATAATGGGGAAGTTTATATTATAAAAAGAGATAAGCAAAAAACAAAAAGCCATTATTATATACTTACTTATCCAACGTCTAATCAGGTTAATTTTAAAGAATTTAAATTAAGTTATAAACCAATCTTAGATTTAGAGTATTCGTTGGATAATGATAAAAATTTAATTTTAGGAGGAACATTTTCTTCTCCAAATAGTCGAAAAGCTGAGGGTGTTTTTATCGCTAAATTTAATGCAAATGGGAATCAAATAGAGCGAAAAGAATATGGTTTTAGGTTGGAAACAATGTTAGAATTTACAACTAAAAAAGTATTAAAAAAAGAAGGATTAGGTTTACTTAATTTTAAAACAAAAGAAGTTATTATTCAAAAAGAAGGATTTTCTTTAATACTAGAACATAGAGAAAAAATTACGAATCCTAAATCGAATGTAAAAACAGAAAAAAGAGATGGAATAATTGTTTATTCATTTAATTTTTCTGGCGATTATAATTGGGATAGATCTATTCGTTTTAATCAAAGAGATGAAACAGAAAAAGGGTATTGGAATTCGTTTATTTGTTTTAACGATACCGCTAGAAATCAATTGTCAATAGCCTATAACGAAGTGGGGTTTGAAAAAAAGAAAGAGGTTGAATTTGGATTAAATACAATAATAGGAACAAAACAAATTGCTATTTCTAAACAAGGAAATGTAACAATAAAAGCAGTAACCAATTTATTTACAAAAACTTCTCTAGCACTGGTTTTAAGCCCAAAAGTTTACAGCGATAAAAAACGGTTGTTTATTATTTCAGAGCCATTAGACAAATCTAGTTACCTTTTGGGTGAAGTGAAGTAGTTTACTTTAATACATTTCCCAATTTCCCGATCGGTAATAACGATACAAAACAGGATTGAACATTGTATTTATTTCTGTATTGGAAGTATCTGACATTGGTTTTCCAAAGAGCGATAGTTTTTGAGCTCCTTTATTGTTAAGCCATTTTAAATCTAATGCATCAAAATTAGTAGAGTCTAATTTCATTTGAAGCTCTTCTTTTGTAATATTATTACTTCCCAAAACCCATCCCCATTGTCCCATTGTTAATATTTGGTTGTGAAGTGGAAGCGTATTTAATCCACTTGCCTGCATTGTTTTTTCTATACAATAAAATGCTTTGGTTGCATAATAAGGACTTCCTGCTTGTGTAATTACCGCTCCTCCAAAGGTTAAACTGTTTTTAACTAAATAATAAAATTCTTTGGTATAAAGTTTATTCAAATCTACATTGTTTGGATCGGGTAAATCTATAAGAATAACATCAAATAATTCTTTTGAATTTTCTAAAAACTGAAAAGCATCATTGATTTGAATATTAACTTTTTTATTATTCAATGCATTTTTATTCATGGTCAAAAAAACGTCATGTGTTTTTCCTAAATTTGTCATCGTAGGATCTAAATCTACTAAGGTTATTTTTTCGACTTCTTTATATTTTAAAACCTCCCTTACTGCACAACCATCTCCACCTCCTAGAATAAGAATATTTTTTCTATTTGCCGAAATGTTCATTACAGGGTGTACCAAAGGCTCGTGATACATAAATTCATCGAAAGAAGACAGTTGCAAATTTCCATTTATAAAGAGGGAATAAATATCACTTTTTTGAGTTAAAACTATTTTCTGATATTTGGTTTGTTCTTGGTAAATTATTTTGTCTCTATATTTTTTCTGATCGCCAAATCGAACAATTGGTTTTGCAAAAATTAGCCCCAATAAAATTAGAAAACCAATACTAATAAATGCAAAAGATATTGTTTTTCTATGCTTAATCGAAATCACATTTTTTAATTGTAAGAACATCCAAAAAGCAACAGAAAAATTAAGTAAACCTAAAACAAAAGGAGTATAAGTCAATCCTAAATAAGGCATTCCTACAAAAGCAAAAAATAAACCTCCAACTAAACTTCCATAATAATCTTTTTCGAGTATTGAAGCTACGTTTACCTTTAGCTCTTCAAACTCTTCGTTTAAGCGTGTTACAATTGGTATTTCCAACCCAATTAACAATCCGACTATAATGGATAGAAAATAAATAAATATTGGCGTAAAACGACCGTAAGTAACGTAAACCAATAAAGCACAAAAAGAAACTAAAAACGAAAGTGCTAATTCGAGGTAAATAAAGTTGAGCAGTAGGTTTTTATTAATTTGTTTACTCAATCGACTTCCTAATCCCATAGAAAAAAGCATGGTAGAAACAATAAGAGCAAATTGCACAACAGCATCTCCAATAAAATAAGAAGCCAAAGTAGAAAGAATATACTCTGCTACTATACCACTAATTCCCGTTGCGAACAATGCAATTTTAAGAACATTTGATTTGTGTTTATTTGTAGGCATTTATGTAGAATACTAAAGCGTCCAATCCAATAAAACCGAACAACCTATGTAAGCAAATGCTTCTACCAATCCCGCTCCAACATTAGGTTTTTCTTGATTCACCAATTCGTCGGTTAGGTTCTGACCTGGGAGTAATAATTTGTCAGCAATCAAGCGTACAAAAGGTAAAACAGCTAAAGCAAGTACTGAATTATATAAAATATTTTCAGCCGACACCTCCCACGAAATAAAATCTCCTTGAATACCATGTCTAATTAAGTTGGCTATAGAAATAATAACTCCCGAATAAGCTACACTTACTGCAAAATTATTTTTTTCTATTTCTTCTAATAAACTAAATTTAAGGATTGCATTGTACACAAATGTAGAAATCACAAATAAAATCATTCCTACCACCCAAAAGATAACAGTACTCAAAAAACCATTAATCAAATCGTTATGACTGTCTCCAGAAACAGCTCCATAAATTAGCAAACCAGTAGCAATAGAAATAGAAGCTTCCAAAACTCCGACTCCAATGTTTTGTTCTTCTACCAACTCATGTTTCAAATTAATTTTTCTAAGAATCAATAAATCATTTAATAAAATACTTAAATTAAGTAAAAGAATACTTAAAATAGCATACAAACTAAAATCGATTAAATCGGCAATTAAATTACCGGTAGAACTACCAGTTAATACTCCTCCAAGTGCTATAATTATACCCGTAAGATAACCAACATGAGCAAAAGAAAAAGCAAAATTATCGGCTTCAACCAACTCGTGATTAATGTTTATCCCTTTGTGTAAACTTTGGTAAACATAACGGCTAATGACTAAAAAAAACAAGCTTAAAAAAGTATAAGCAATTGTAGAAAAAAGACCCTCAGGATTAGAAAAAAAATCTGTCATAATATATATTAGTTATTTCCTGGTAATAAATTATCAATCGAAAATGGATTAATTTTACTTCCCAAATGTCCTTCAAATTCAAATTTACTCCATTGTTCGATACAAATAAACTCATCTTTGGTATTCCAATACATCCAAGAAGTTAATTCCGACCAATTTTCGTTACCAATTTTCCGATAACTACCAAAACACTCTTCTCTTAATTTATAAATATCGTTCTTGTAAACTATATTTTCTGGAACAGTCTGCGAATCGAGTAGCTCTTGTTTAAAATCTGGAGCAATGTGTTTTAACTTAGCAGGTTTACTCATTAAAATAATTCCATCTTCATCTACATCCAAAAAGAAATAAGTAATTCCATCAATAAATTTATACTCCCTCGATTTAAAATTATTTTCCCAAATGTATTCGTAAACAGCATCGACTACCCACGTTTTTAAATCATATTCTAAAGTAGCTCCTTCTGTCAAATTTTGTAGCGTTAACTCAACCAAAGGTTTTATTTTTTTCTTCTTAAAAAATCCAAACATAGTTTTAATCAATTTTAAAAGTTAAATGCGTCACCATTGCGTGACGTTCAAAAGAAAGCAACCAATAATGCATTAGGCTACTATCGTGCTCATCTCTATGAAAAATAGGTCCGTCAACTCCAAAAAAGTGACTGTCCAACCATTTTCCTTCTCCGTCCAAAATAAAGGCATAATATGGATTTTCTAAACTAGAATGTGTTTGAGCATATTCGGCTTTTTCATAAAAACCATGATTTCCAATTCCCATAGGCATTTTATAACCTTTATTATAATCGTTTAATGCAAGTATAGGAATCTGATTTTCTTTAACCCCTCCAATTACAATACGAGTTAGTTCCGTTGTATCTTTATTACGAGCAAAAGTAACATCAAATTCTAAACAAACATCTTTAGCATCATCGTTCGAAATTACTCTTCTTACGGTTACTTTTTTAGGTATTCCCAATTTACTCAATGTAGTATGTCTTGGATCCGAAGTAGAATAATACCCAGGATATAAGAAAGTAGAAAATTGTGTACTATCCGTCAAAAAATCATTAATTGTAGTCGGGTTTTTAGGATATACAATATTCTTAAACTTAGATTTTCGAGCACCAGTCAACGGATAAAATTCATTGTTCAAATTATTAAAAGAAACATCCCAAGCCGAATCTACCTTTCTTAAATTTTCTAAATTTACCACTTCCGAATCCGGATCTTTATAATCAATCAAATAATTACGGTACTCCTCAAAAGTCAATTTACCGTGGTTTACTTCATCAAAAAGTTCTTCATACATTCCTCTCGGAAAATCAAACCAACCATGATACAAAGCACCATCTTCGGCATAAGTTATTAATTCCCACAAATAACTATTCAAACAGTTACGCGCCAAATCTACACGAATCGTTTTTTTACCCTCTTCAGTATGATTCGAAATATAAAATTCTCCTTTCTCAAACTTTACTTGTTGTCTGTTCCATTCCGCATTTATAATCCCAATACTTTTCAAATACTCGTCCGTCAAATAGTTAGGAATAGTCGGAATCCATTCCAAAAGATTTACATTTTCAATTACAATTGTATCGCTATTATCGTTCGAGGGAGGAAACGTAATTGTAAAATTAGTACTATCCAATCGATTTACTTTAACCTCATGATGTTTGTATTTTTCCCAATCACTACACCTCGATTCTATGTCATTATTATCAGGATAACTAGCATCGGTCATTTCAATCATTTTAGATTCAAATACCACTTCCTTTTCATCCACATTTTCTTCCGTATTACACGAATAAACGGTTGAGGTTAAAAGCCCTAAAAATATTGATTTGTATATTAATTTATTCATTGTAAAATTTGGAATTACTTCAGTTTTAAAAACAAAGATAATCAAAAGAAAAAATAAGTACTATAAATCTCAATAAAGATGAGTTTCTTTGTTTTTTAAAACAATAGTTTATAGCCATTAGCTATTTCATAAAAAGCGTAAAAGTGTGATTAAAAAAAATCTTAATAATATTATTTTTAGGGCGTTCGAGCGGGCTATCCACTTTTAGTTATTGATCTTCTACATAAGTTAAACTAAGCCAAAAAGGAGCTCATAAAATCGCTCTTTTCAGCTAAGATTAACTAATTTAGAAGAACAATAAGCTACCGTTTCTATCCCTAACGCATTTTAAAACAACATATTCTGAATATTCAGGTGTTTTAAATTGTATATTTGTAACTTATTCGTTACATTTACAAAGTGAGAGATATAGATATTACAGAAGAGTGTCTTGAATTTATAGATAATCAAAAAGAACGTGTTAGTTTGAAATTCTTCCAACTAATTGAGGTGATTGGAGAAATCAAAGTTGTAAATTCTAATTTTATAAAGAAGTTGAAATCTACTCAATTCTATGAATTACGAATTAAAGCGGGAAATGAATACCGAATTGTAATATTAGCTGTTGACCACTTAAATTTTTCGGAATGTACAAAAGCAGTTTGCTTATATGGTTTCCAAAAGAAATCTACAAAAGATTATAAAAAAGCCGTAAAACAAGCCGAAAAAATATTAGAAGAATATTTAAAGGAAAAATAGATTATTATGGGAAAATCAATAAATGCAAAGGAATTAATTGAAAAAAGATACGGTAAAAAAGGAACAGAAAATCGAGAACAATTCCGTGAGGATGCTTTTTCATTTTATTTTGGAGAAATAATTCGAAATAGAAGAAAAAAACTAAAATTAAGTCAAGAAGATTTAGCGAATATTATCGGAAAGAAAAGACCTTATATATCTCGAATTGAAAATGGAGAAGACATCAGACTTTCTAATTTTTCTCTGATAGCAAATGCTCTAAATTTATCAATTAATTTAACTGCTGAATAAAGTTTGAAAACACAACAAAATCTTTTGTTAATAAGAATTTTTATGCTAAATCCAAAGTGAAGTATATTGAACAAGCATCACTAAATTTTACATTTAGATAAAAAATTACTGCAAGTTCAATCCTTCGAAGCTCAGTCACTATAGTCTAGACAAACTAAGTCAAGAAGGAACTCTTTTCAGCTAAGATTAACTAATTTAGAAGAACAATAAGCTACCGTTTCTATCCCTAACGCATTTTAAAACAACATTAAATTTAAAATAAACTATTAAATTTGAGTACATTTGCTAGACACTACACACATACACATATTTTATGAAAAGACGTACCAAAATTGTTGCAACGATAGGTCCAGCATCTTCGAGCAAGGAAATGCTAAAAAAATTAATACAAGAAGGAGTAGATGTTTGTCGTCTTAATTTTTCGCATGGAAGCCACAAAGATCATATCGAGGTTATTAAAAATATTAGAGAAATTATAGCCGAAATCAATTATCCTGTTTCTATTCTAGCCGATTTGCAAGGTCCAAAAATTAGAATTGGAAATGTAAAAGACAACGGAGTAACCCTTGTTGATGGAGAAACCATTATAATGACCACCAAAGAACTTGAAGGAACAGCAAAGAAAGTTTGCATTACCTACAATACCTTTCCTCAAGACGTAAAAGCAGGAGAAAAAGTTTTGGTAGATGATGGAAAAATAATGTTAGAAGTTGTGTCGTCTAACAACAAAGACGAAGTTATTTTAAAAATAATTCATGGAGGAAAATTATCATCTAAAAAAGGAGTAAATTTACCCAATACTAAAATTTCTCAACCAAGTCTTACCAAAAAAGACAGAATCGATTTAGAGCTAGCTTTAGAACAAGATGTCGATTGGATTGGACTTTCTTTTGTTCGTTCGGCAAGAGACATCATAGAACTAAAACACCACATTAGAAAATCAGGAAAATCATCAAAAGTAATTGCCAAAATAGAGAAACCCGAAGCTTTATTAGACCTAGACGATATCATAAAAGAATCTGATGCCATAATGGTAGCTAGAGGAGATTTAGGAGTTGAAATTCCAATGGAAAATGTTCCTTTAGTTCAAAAACAAATTATAGAAAAATCGATAGAACACGCAAAACCCGTTATTGTGGCAACACAAATGATGGAAAGCATGATAGACAATATTTCTCCAACCAGAGCAGAAGTAAACGACGTTGCCAATGCCGTAATGGACGGAGCCGATGCCGTAATGTTGAGTGGAGAAACCTCAGTAGGAAAACACCCAAGAGCTGTTATTGACGCTATGAATAAAATAATCATGCGTATAGAAAGCGAATACGAAGAACTTTATTCCAAAGAAATAGTTCCTATAAAAAATCACAAAAGATTTGTAACCGATTCCATTTGTTTTGACGCAAGCAAACTCACAAAACGAGTGGATGCCAAAGCGATTGTTACACTTACAAATTCTGGTTATACAGCATTTAAAATATCGAGTCAACGTCCAAAAGCACGTATTTTTGTTTATTCGAGTAACAAAAGATTATTAACCACACTTTGTTTAGTTTGGGGCGTAAAAACATTTTATTACGACAAAATGGTCAGCACCGATCATACAATTGAAGACATAAAATACATGCTTAAAAAAGACGGTTACCTTGAACAAGGAGATTTGATTGTCAATACAGCAAGTATGCCAATAGAAGAACAAGGAGGTACAAATATGCTAAAACTAAGTGCTATTGAATAACAATAAAAGCATATCAATAACAATGAAACCTAAGATTTGTAATCTTTAATTTCTATCCAAAAAGCTCTAATATTAATTTGTTGGGGCTTTTTGGGTTTTTAAAAGTTCTGTTTTTTTTATTAGAATCGAGCAAAACAGAAAATCAGGGTAAATGTTAGGGTACATTCCCAAAACCAAAAAACCCAATCAATTGATAATCAAAAGATTGGGTTTTTATATTGAGGTCTCTGCCGAACCCATTAATACTAATCTTACTTTTGCTATTTTCAACCTCAAAGCCCTTGTAAATAAAGGGTTTAATTAAGTAAGTAATTAACTAAGATAAGCCTAAATTAACATAAGTAAAGAAATTACGGGCTAAAAACTGGGCTAACTTTATTAAAAGTATTACTTTTGATTTAGTAAAACTAAAAAAAATATCATATGTCTGTTAATCTTAGTACAAAAATATCTTATCGCCTACA
>WFNC01000187.1 GCA_015488785.1 Flavobacteriales bacterium
CTTAATTTATTAAGTTGGGGATTTTTTTTGATTAAGATTTTTTGGGTGTTCCTATTTTTTTTAAACAAAAAAATAGGCGGGCTATCACTACTCAATCTTTTTTGAAAATAAAAAAGGATTTCAAACAAACCGTTCTATCCCTAACACAGGTTTGAATATACTTAAAGGTTGAAGTCTTGGGTTTCTAATAGCTAAATTGTATGTTTGGCGTACATTCAATCGAAGCATAAACTAATCAATTATTCACTAATATCCGCATTACGTATAGGTTTTGTTGGCGTGTCGTTGTTTTTAGTTGTTGTCCATATTTTTAACCGTAAATACAGATGTTTCTATCAGTATGTCATCAGGTTTACCAATAATATAATCGTTATCGAATAAGAAACCTATACCCAAATATTCATATTCAATTCCTGGATTGTGATATTCTTTTTGTCCATATATAGCATACACTTCTTTTCTTGTGGTGTGACCGATTTTTATACCATTTTCCAATACTCCTATAAATAAGGAGTCAAAGTCAATCCAATTTATTATTTGTTTCTTGTTTTCTGAACGGACACATCCGCCCCAAGTATCTTCTTTACCTTTAATTCCTTTTCCTATGGTTTCGTTGTTCTCTTTTTCTGTTTTACCAATTTCAATTACTCCTTTGAGTCCAAGTCCAGCAATAATTGTCGAATCGTTAATGGGAGCAGTAACTGAATCGATGTCTATCTTTTTAGTCTGCCCATAATTTACCGATACTATCAAAAGGCAACAAAGTGTCAATATGTTTATAAAGTTTTTCAATTTATCTTCACTTTCGTAATGCACGCCAACGATTTGGCTAAACTACATTTTAATGCTATTTAGATTTTGTCGTAGGAACGTTTTTTCTATTAATTAATGAAATTGTGTCAATAAAAATTACAATTAAAAATATGATTAATCCAATACCTCCGATTGGAACAGTCAACATAGCCATCCAAGGTAGAGCCATCCATATACAGTTACCTTCGTGACATGGTAGCCCTGTTGTCAACTCAGTAATCCAAGCGCCTAACAAACCAATAAGGATCGGTGACAATCCGATTAAAACAATAAATATAAACCATAGAGGTAACCTAGTTAAATAATGTTTTTTATCATTAATAATTATTCCCATATCTTTTTCAATTTATACTTGATAAATCGGATAACAATTATCCATTTTATAAATTCTTTTCATCTTTTGGTTAATACACCTCAACGTTAAATATATAGAGCGTAGGGAGAGAGGGCTAGTAGTAAGTTATTAGAAATCTCTTAGCTAAATGTAAATATTTTGTATTGAAATTTTATTTTTCCAATAGCCAAATTTTACATTTGGCGGTCAATCGTTTACCTCTACACTTTCTAAAACAATAAATCTCCCTATGAGCTATATATAGTGTTGTGCTTAGTTTTATTTTAAATACCTTTTTATTTCTTTATTTTTCCAATCTTCAAGAAGCTTATTTACAACTTTCGATTTGTCAACTTTGTTTTCACTTTTTTTAATGTAGATGATAAAAAGTTCTAAAGCATATTCTTCAAAATTCTTTTCTTTTTCCAAAGCAGCTTTTGCTAAACAAGCAGTATAAGTTGTATAAAGAAGAAGATTATCATCATTAAATATTTTCATAATTTGTTTATTCAATGAAAACGTATAATCATCTGTTCCTTCAACCCAATTATAAACAATTTTTCGAGCTAAGTGACCTTCTTCATTACAGCCAATCATTGGTTGATTTAATGCATAATCTGAAAGTTTTTTAATACAGGGTTCTGCTGATTTCATTTCAGAGTTTGTTTTTAACGTTAAGTTATTGCAATCTGAAAGTTCTTGAGAATAGCTCAGTGTAGCGAATAGGATAGGAATCCATATTAATATTTTCTTCATAATTTTTTGTTATTAAGCAAAACAAACATACAAAAAACAACCAATAAGGAAAGAAAAAGCAGATAAAAAAAATAAAACCCCTTACTAAATTAAGTCATTCCCTATCGTCCTATAATATGTTAATTCTATTTTTTAGATGATGTTAATACATAAAAAAGAACCGGTTACTATTGTTTTCTTCTTTCATAATCAGGTGACTTTAATTGTATGAAAATGTTTCAACCAGTTTTTAAA
>WFNC01000188.1 GCA_015488785.1 Flavobacteriales bacterium
CATAATCGCTGTATTTTTATCTCAGCAGTTGACAAAATAAACATAGACGTTTTCAAGAAAATGCTATACGATGAGGTTAAAGAATTGCACATCAAACGATTCCCTTACAACAATTTCTTATACGAAAACTACGAAGAAGAATAGTTAAACACATTGAATTAGGGCGTTACCCAAGGGTCGGGCTGTCCGCTGTATCTTTTTTGTAAAAAACAAAAAAGGATGCCGCTACCATCCCTAACGCAAAATTTGACAAACTGATTTTAAGCTCACTCACAAGGCTGATTTTGTAATTTTAAGCGAATAATTACAAATCATTTTTTCTTTAGTAAACTTATTATTTTAGCGAACTAACGTTGAGAATGAATTAACATAGTTTCTAACCATTTCTGCATTCACTTTGGTTAAATTAGATAGTTTTAAAATTGATTTAAATGTATCTATACCAAAATCTTCAATAAGTTGCCCAAATGAAGAATTAAGAAACGAAGTAGAAAAAGCAGAAACCTCTTCTAATGATAATAATATTTTATTTTTATTATCAAAATAAGGGCGTAAAGTGAGATACAAAGAATACCCTTCAGCATTAGAATATGTGTCAGAAACTATATCTTTTAATTTTATCATAGTACAAATATAAGATTACCATTCAAATTCTTCAACAATTTCTATGTTTTCTAGATGACCGACATTAATAGTTACTTGTATTATTGTCCCAATTTGATTAAATATTGGGTTTTGGCTATTGTTAAATTTTCCACTCTTATATATTTGCATACGTACATCATTAGTAAAAAGTTTCATTTCACTCTTATTCGATATTACAAATGAAGCTATATTATTTAAGCCTTTTCCCTTGTTTTGAGGTATTGATTGTGTCGTGTTATTTTCTTCCATAGCCCATTTAACACATTCAATATTAGTTAACTTTGGTTGTTTTGCTGTCAACATAAAATTATTTATCGATTCTGGTATGCCAATTCCTAAATCTGATACAGCAAACTTAATTTCATTATTTTCTGGGTAATATTGAGAAAAGACATAAGCTCCAGTCGATGAATAAGAATGATTATATACATTGTTTATTAATTCTGATAAGCAAGAATTTAACATAGTTAAATCTTTCCCAGTACAAATAGAAGAAAAATACGATTTTGTTGCTTCGATGTATTCATTCATATTTTCTTCACTAACCCTTCTGATAGGCATTGCAGAAACACTTGGAATTACATCAATAGTTCTCGATTCTTTATAATTTTTTTTACAAAAATCAACAATCCTTATACTCGCAAAATACTTATCTATTTTTGAGGAATGTTTAGTTTGTACCTCACAGTTTCTCCTTTTAAAAAATATAATACTTTGCGTTAACAATAAAACATCAAATGGTTCTAGGAATTTTTTATTTATATGAATAAATATCTGCTCATCGCTTATGTTTTTTTTAATAAGATTAAATATTTTATGGTAATCATTTACTTTTTCAATTATAATTTCAATCATTTTTTTTCTGTTTTAATTTCTAATAGAATTGTATTTTCCTATTTTCTACTAGATTAAATATCTTTTGTGTTCTGATAGATTTACTCTACTATTAGAGCTTTTATGCTGTTCAAATATATTGTTTTTGCTCAAGTAATTTAAATTTATATCGTTTATAGTCTAAAAACAATAGTTTGTGATTGTAACTTATAGGAAATGGATAGTAGAAAAAGCATCTGACTTTATTAAAAGTTAAGATATTATGGAGCATATACATTGCTCTTTAAAAGAAATGATTGAGGTTCTAACAAGCTTTTTTATTTATTAAAATAGATAGAAGTCCAAGACGCCCCCCCCCTTTTTTTTGGAACTGTAGAGGGTAACACGAATTCGATAAAGAGATCAAATCAGATAAAATCTTTGCAGTTTAAAAATATAACCCTAAATTTGAAACGTGAATTTAATTGGTATAAGACACCAATAACAGCCTTATGCAATTTGTAAGCTATCATAAAAATTCAAACACATATTTCTAAATGTTGAAAAAACAACCAGAACTAACCGAAGATGAAAATAATTTGTATTGGAAGAAACTTTGCACAACACGCAAAAGAATTAGGAAATGACGTACCAAAAGAACCTGTTTTCTTTATGAAACCAGATTCAGCTCGTTTACCAAAAAAAGCACCATTTTATTACCCCAATTTCACCAAAGATTTACATTACGAAATCGAATTGGTCATTAGAATAAACAAATTAGGGAAAAACATATCCAAAAAATTTGCCCATACTTACTACGACGAAATCGGCTTAGGAATCGATTTTACAGCAAGAGACATACAACAAGAATGTAAAGAAAAAGGATTACCGTGGGAAAAAGCAAAAGCCTTTGATTATTCCGCTCCAATGTCTCAAACATTCATTAAAAAATCAGAATTTAAAGACTTAAACAACATTAACTTTAGCCTCAAAAAAAACAATGAAATCGTACAATTAGGCAATACCAGCCAAATGATTTTCGATTTCGATGATTTAATTGTTTACCTCTCTCAATTCCTAACCCTAAAAATTGGAGATTACATTTTTACTGGAACACCCGCAGGAGTTGGAGCAGTAACAATTGGAGATCAGCTAGAAGGTTTCATCGAAGACCAAAAAATGCTAGAACTAAAAGTTCGCTAAAGAAAAATTTAGATTAATCCGTTTCTTCTCCAAAAGAAATAGAAATTATTAATTTGCACGAAATAGGATGTGTTTTTTTAGGCTAACGACTATTCAATTGTACTAAAACGCTTCGTATTATAAAGAAAATTATGCATTTTAAAGTTTAAAAAAAAGACTAAAACAGCGAAGCTACTGATTTCGAATGCTTTTAAGTGAACCCTATTTTTGTTTATTGTATCAAAACAACATTGTAGATGATACATTGTACATTTTACAAAAAAATAAAACTTTACTTCTTTATTTCTAACGAAAAAGTAACATCATTAGGAGGCAAACAAGTAACGTCGTTGCAAACCATATAAGAAACAACACCTTTAATTACAGCTTCTTTACTTTGAGGAGTTAGTCCAATCATTTGTTTAAAGACAGCTTTATCATTAAAGTAATTGACCTGAACTTCAAAAACATCGTCAAAAACAGAATGTACTTTAGTGACTTCAGAAACAGGACCAACAACATCAAATGAATTCTTATATTCGAAAGTAAAAACAGTAGGCAAAGGACCATCATCAGGAC
>WFNC01000189.1 GCA_015488785.1 Flavobacteriales bacterium
AAATAGACTTTATCTTTCCTTTTTTAGACACCGAAACAAAAGCTGGAGAAATCCAACCTTCCTCTTGCAACAACCCCTTAAATTGATATACTTTCATCCTTTTATATAAAATTTCACTTTAGTTATTTGGGCGTTCGAGCGGGCTATCCGCTATATCTTTTCTGTAAAAAAACAGAAAAGGATGCCGCTCCTATCCCTAACGCAAAAAAAATGATTGTAGATTAAACTGAATACACTTCATTTCAAAATAAAACAAAATACATTCAAAACCAGCTAATCATTTTAATTCATAATTATTAATTCATAATTAAAAATTACTAGCTTTCATCTTTTAGTTTAAATCCATTTTTCACAAAGTCAATAAATTCTTTAAAGACACTTTTCTTCGTAAAAACAGCTTTCAACACAGCTGATTTTGTCACCTCGATTTGTTCTTGCTCTTGATTTTCAGAAACAGAAATTTTCTCTTCTTCTACAGAAGTTAACGAATTCGATTTTTCATCAGCATCCGATAAATTTATTTTTCTATCTTTTAAAATTCCCTCCAAAGAATCAGCCTTATCAAAGTTTGACTCTGCCATTTTCGCCCATCCTTTTTGCTCTTGTAGCAAACCTAAATTATTAAACGTAATCGAATCAGAAGGATCTAGTTCAATTGCTTTTTCATAATCCAAAATAGCTTCATCCAGCATTTTTAAACCTCCTTTTATATATCCTCTACTCGAATATCGATAACTACTATCCGGTTCTAAGACTACCGCTTTATCTAAATTTAGCAAAGCGTTTTTCTTATCGTTAAGATGATAATACGATATTCCGATTTCAGAATATAAACGAGCATTATTCTTATCTAAATCAATTGCTTTTTTATAAAAAACAATCGCATCTTCAAATTCATGTGCCCTGTAAGCTTTCTCAGCTTTCTGAATTAAATCAAGTAAGTTCATAGACTTCAAAAATACAGTTTTTTTTTGCTTCCAAGAAAACTCTTTGTTTTTATTTTTTTATTCGCTAGAAGTTGTCCTACCATTCTTTTTTTTTGAAAAATAAATATACCTTTGTCCTCATGAGAATAGATATTATTTCCGCAGTACCATCGTTGTTAGAAAGTCCCTTTGCCGATTCTATATTACAGCGAGCGCAAACCAAAGGAATTGTGACCGTAAAAATTCACGACCTCAGAGATTACACCAACAACAAACACCGAAAAATAGATGATTACGCTTTTGGTGGAGGAGCAGGAATGGTAATGACTATTCAACCAATTGCTGATTGTATTAACAAACTGAAAGAAGAACGTCACTACGACGAAGTAATTTACATGACTCCCGATGGAGAAAGATTGACGCAAACGATGAGTAATCAAATGTCGGCTTTAGGAAATATCATAATTCTTTGCGGACATTATAAAGGAGTGGATCAACGTGTAAGAGATTTATTCATCACCAAAGAAATAACGATTGGAGATTATGTCCTTTCAGGAGGTGAATTGGCAGCCGCTGTATTAGCAGACAGCATCATTCGATTAATCCCAGGAGTATTAAATGATGAAACTTCAGCACTTACCGATTCTTTTCAAGATGATTTATTAGCTCCTCCTGTTTATACTCGTCCAGCAGAATATGAAGGGAAAAAAGTTCCAGAAATACTGTTGAGTGGAGATCAACAAAAAATAGAAACTTGGAGAATGGATCAGGCTCAAAAAAGAACAGCCAAACTTCGCCCCGATTTATTAAAAGAATAGTTAAGATTCACTGAAAAATACTCAACATCAGTTGCGTCATTCTTTTTAAGACTTGGATTCAGCAAACTTTTTCAGCGCCCTCTATTTAATTTATTATTATTATTATTATTATTATTAGAAAATAACTATTTCAAAATAACCAATTTCTCATATTTCTCGGTCTTATCTCCTTTTTCGTTTACCACTTTAACTTTGTAAACGTAAACGCCTCGACCAATATTATCACCATAATCATCTCTTCCATTCCAAGAGATACCGTCAATTCGATACCCTTCAGAATGAGTTCGCTGACTAATTGTTTTTACTAATTTTCCAGAAATCGTAAAAATTTGAATTTGAACATCTAAATAGTCACAAATTTGATTATGCTCAAAAGAAAATTCGGTTCTAGTTGTAAAAGGATTCGGATAATTTAAGACATGATCCAAAGCTAATTTTACATTTAAGGCTACTACAAATTCTATTTCTTCTTTTTTAGAGTTATTGTAAACATCCCAAATCTTCAAACTTAATGTGTGCGGACCTTCTTCCAACTTTTCGAAAGGGTAAGTTAATTTTCCACTTTTGTAAGTATCTAAATCCGATTCGTAAAAATCATTTAATATAATTGACGCTGTAGTATTTCGATCCAAAACAGCTTCAATATTGTGTCCAATTCCATTTCCAACTGTATTAATACCATTTTCATCAAAAACCTTGGCATATAATGACGGATTTTCATCGGTTATTCCTCCCGACACAAACTTATCATTATTCATGTATAAAGAAACTCTTGGAGGTTCATTGTCTTGAGCTGCATTAGGGTTTAATCCTCCAATTATTGGCTGTTCCGAATATCCATTCGCATCAACCGTTCCATTTTGAGCGTAATAACTAATTCTTCCTTTCCCATATTGAAATGAGATATCTTTTGGTACAATAAAAGTTAAAGAAAAATAACCATTCTTGACAGAAGACTTTCCTTTATAAATTAAATTTTGCCAAGAAGTAAAACTAGCAACATAAGAATCACTATTATTGGCTAAAGTATAAAGAGTTGCCGCTTTATCAAAAATCTTAGTTGAAATAGTTCCATTAAACTCACTCATTAATTGCCCAGAATTATCTTCAATATGCCCTTTTATTACTACTCGACTCAAAGCTGTAATTGTATCTAAAGTTGCGGTAACAGAAATTCCATTAATAGAATCTGTCAAAACATTGTAAGTAGGTAACGCTAACCGTACTGCAGGATCACCCAGCAATGCAAATTTTCGATAATTAACATCCCCTGACACAGTTCCATATTTATTTTTGGTTCCTTTATAAATATCTCCAAGTCGCTGCGCTTTTCCATTGACTTTATCAAACACAGTGTCATAAAAATAACTATTCAAGGCTGCATTACTCGTCGAATAAACGATTCTTGTTGTAGTAAACAAACCAATACCTCCCCCATTAGGATTAATCACGACATACTCACCAGCCGAAGTTCTATCGTGATCATCAAAACGACTAAACTCACAAGTAGCCGTCATAAAAATTGGCATTTTCTTTATATTTGTCCAACCTAAAATTGTTGGTACGGTTAAATAACGTTCATGCCCCAAACCTACTTCACCTCCGTGACCAATATAATTAACCAATAAAGCTCCTTTTTCTACTTGTTGTTTAAAGGCTTTTTCTGCTTCAAAATTCCGTTCTCCTCCTGCAGTGGAAGTTTCGACATAAGCATCTGCATGAATTTTAGAGACATTAATTTCGGGATGCAATAGCCTCGTTTTATTGTACATCGTTTCAATATCATTAAAATAATGGTTGTTATCTCCATCGTCACTAAATTGAATTGCTAGATTTCTCCAATCTTGAAAAACAGATGTTTCTGTTCCATTTGTACAATGTTCTAAACTAACACCATCAACTGCTACATTATTATATATTTTAATTTTCCGAACCATATCATTGGCTTCTTCTAGTGATTTAACGGGTAATCTTCCTATAGCTACATCTAATAAATCGTTGTTGTGCATTGCTCCATTATCAGCCAGTATTGCAAAATAATCATCAGAAGTATAAGATTGAGTTAATGATAGTGTTTCTACAGATTCGTAAGTTGGAATAAAGTTTTTGTTGTGACGCATTTTATTACGATTATCATAAGATCCATCTCCCATTAATAAACAATATTTAGGTATCAAATTAGAATTACTTCCTGCTCGTTTGTAGAACATTCTTAAAAAAGATTTAATAGCAGTAGCATCACGCATACCAGAAGAAAACTCATTATAAATTTGATTCGTTGTCACCACATGTACACTCAATCCTTCATTTTGATGAAAAGTAGCGAGTTCATTTGATGCTGTCAAAAATTCTGGAGCGGTTACAATTATCATGTCAGCATAAGGCAAAGCGTGTAAATTTTGATTTTCTATTTTACCAAAACTTTGAACAGTTTTATAAGAATTCCCATTTAGTGCAATAAAGGTTCTTAAAGAATCAGAATTAATTTTAAACTGTGCTATATTCCCTATTCGATCAAAAGAAACAACACCTACATTTCGAGGGTCGGTAACTTCCCAAATGGACTCAATATTCGTTTGATTACTCACTTGATATTCCGACACATTTCCAACACCTATATTTAAGAAACTACTAAACTCCATCTGATTGGTCAGCATTGTTAAATTTCTAATCGCATTAACTTCTAAGAAATCTAACCATCCTTTAGAAGAAGGTAAACCAGCTTTGTTAAAACTTAAATTAATTGAAAACTCATCAGTAGTCGCTTTTAATTTAAAGACATTTGTTTTTTGTTCTGCAAAAGAACTATAAGTTCCACTCCCAGAAGGACTAACTGTTCCAGATAGTAATTTAGAGCTACTTCCAATACTTGCTGTAAATTTAGGAGCAACACTTGTCGATTTAATTAAAGTATTACTCCTTACCTTTATAGAGTCGGAAATAGACAAACTAGGAAAATTAAAAGCATAGTTATAAGTTGTCTGAACATCATAGATATCACCAAACCATTCTCTCCCCGACTTACCTAGATTACGAACTTCATCTTCAATATATTGAAAAGCATTAAACTTTGTTATCAAGGCATTACTAGCATTATTACTCAAGCTTACATTCCCAATACGCTTAGGGTTAGCCGCGTTTTTATTAACATTAATAAAATAATAAGAGGTATCACAATATTGATTTGTTTCATGAATAAAATAACTTCCATTAAAACGAACAGAATTAGGCCCTTTTGCATAGAATAAAATATAATCACCTTGGTCAAATATCCCATCAGCTTCACCTTCAATATAAATTGAATTTTTAGCCAAGTCATCAAACCTAAAATCATTGTTATTTTCAGAAAGCATTCCTGCGCCATTTCCATAAATATTTATCGCATTTGTATTCAAGTTATAAGTATCAATTCCTAAGTTTTCCAAAAAAGAAAAATCAATTTTATAAACACCGTCTTCAACCAAACCGATTTTATACCAATCTCCAGAACCTGAAGCTAAAACCGAATTGGAAGAATAGCTTTTTGTTTGAGCATTATATTGTGGTTCAAAATTTAACACACCTGAATAATCAATCAATTTTTCAAAAGTTCCCGTTTGTATATTCTTACGAATAGCATTAACAGTAATAATTGCTTTATAATTCATACGAGAAGAACGGACATCAACTTCAAAATTAAATTCAGAAGGGTAATCAAATATAGAAAGACAAGCTAACTCTTCGGAAGATAAAGCCGCTACATTATAATTAAGCACATCAAAGTTTACGACATCACTGGAAGCTTTAAATGCATTAATTGAAATTGGAATACCTTTTTGTATATCCCACCTTCCTTTTACGGGTTCAAAGAAAGAAATGTTTTTATTTCCAACATTATAAACTGACGCTTCTTTCCAATCAACAGAAACAGAAATATTCTTCCCTTGTGCATTAGCTATTAGAGAAAGAAAAAAAACAATAAAAAAAAGGAATAAACGCTTCATTAATAGTATAGTATAAAATCGGATGAGTAAAAACAATAAAAACATATGCTTTAATTAGTAAAAAACGAATTAGAATTTGATTTATTGTACAAATATTTGGATAAAGATAAAATATAGTTAAATATAAAAGTTGGTTTTAATATTAATTATTGTATAATTGTAAGTTAAAATTGATTTCTTTACAATTATGAAACTAAGTTTTATTCATATTATTATTTTTAATACAATATTATTTAATATTGCATTATCAAACTTTAGTGTGGCTCAAGATGCAGAATTTACTCAATTTTATGCCAACCCCTTGTATTTAAATCCCGCATTTGCAGGAACAAGTAAATGTCCGCGAATGTCGATCAATTATCGAAACCAATGGGCTGGATTACCGGCTACATTCATTACTACAAGTGCAAGTTATGACCAATACGTCCCCTCTATTTCGGGAGGATTAGGAATAATGGTTGTATCAGATAAAGAAGCAAAAACATTATCAACAACAAGGGTAAGTGGTATATATGCCTACCAATTACAAGTCAATCGAAAATTTTCGGTAAGAGGAGGAATAGAAGCAACATTTTTTCAAAAATCATTAGACTGGTCTAAACTAACATTTGGGGATATGATTGACACTCGAAGAGGTTTTGTTTATGATTCTGGAGATGTTCCGAGAGGAGGCACACGTTCTGGAATGGATTTTTCAGTTGGAGCAATCGGATTTAGCGAGAAATTCTTTTTTGGATTTGCAGCACATCATTTAACCCAACCAAATGAATCACTCATAAAAGGAGACAGTAAACTTCCAATAAAATTTACAGCACATGCAGGCGCTGTATTGCCATTATCAGGATCTAGTTCAAAATATAAAAAAGATGCAGGAGCTACAATCTCTCCAAACTTAATGTTCAGACACCAAGGAACTGCAAATCAATTAAATATGGGAGTATATATGACTAAAGGTCCATTAGTTGGAGGGATATGGTATAGAAACTCAGATGCTTTTATTCTACTCGTTGGAATTCAAGCTAAAAAAATAAAAATTGGATATAGTTTTGATGCAACAATATCGAAGTTATCACTTGCATCTGGGGGAGCTCACGAAATTTCAATGAATTATACATTTAAGTGTAAAAAGAAAAAGAAATCATTTCGATCGGTAACTTGTCCTGAATTTTAATTTTTTTTACTATTTTTGTAACCAATTCCGAATATAACAGTTATAAGGAAAACAAAATTACATCAGCTATGAAGCATATAAAGATATCTATACTATTAATTACGACCATAATCACGGGGCTTTTGTCTTCTTGTAGTTATGAACGTTCGAGCACTACAGGTTGGGAATTCAATAGTGTAGCAAATGGAGGTTTCGAGAAAAAAGCATACGAAGAACAAGAAACAGGGCCTGGATTAATATTGGTTGAAGGAGGTCAATTTACAATGGGTCGTACAGAACAAGATGTAATGTATGAAAATAATAATACGCCCCGTACAGTAACTGTTTCGTCTTTTTATCTTGATGAAACGGAAATCACGAATCATCAATGGTGCGAGTATTTATATTGGACAGGAAGAACATTTACTGATTTCCCTATGATTTATAAAAAAGCTTTACCAGATACTTTAGTTTGGAGAGAAAAATTAGCATATAATGAACCATACGTAGAATACTACTTAAGACATCCTTCTTACAGAGATTATCCTGTTGTAGGTGTAAATTGGTTACAAGCAACTAACTTTTGTGCTTGGCGTACGGATAGAGTTAACGAATACATTTTAGTTAGAGAAGGTATTTTAGTTTTAAATCCTAATCAACAAAATAACCCCTTTACAACTGACGCATATTTTTCTGGTCAATATGAAGAAGGATTGAACGAAGCAGGGCAAATGCCTAATTTAGATCCGTCAGCAGCTAGTGGTGATAAATCTAGGGATATGGGAGTTAGAAGCGTAAGAATGGAAGATGGAATACTTTTACCACGTTATAGACTTCCAACAGAAGCTGAATGGGAATTTGCTGCTTATGGTTTAATTGGAAACACAGTTGACGGAAGAATTACAGAAAGAAGACTTTACCCTTGGAATGGTCACTACGTAAGAAATCCAGACGATCGATGGCAAGGAAGTATGATGGCTAACTTTGTAAGAGGTAGAGGTGATTACATGGGAATTGCAGGAAACTTGAATGACAATGCAGATGTTACTGCACCTGTTATCTCATATTGGCCAAACGATTATGGATTATATAATATGGCTGGTAATGTAAGTGAATGGGTTATGGATGTTTACAGAGCTACTTCTTCAGAAGACGTTGATGAATTTAGACCTTTTAGAGGAAATGTATTCAAAACTAAAGTATTAAATACAGAAGGTTCTATCTCTGATAAATATGATGTTACAGTTTATGACTTGGATGGAATAAAAGAATACCTTGCTATATTTAAAGATGAAAGAGAAGGTGACATTGACAGAATGCATGGTTATGAAAATAGAACAAACAAAGTGGATGAGTTAGAACAATTACTTTTAACTGCAATAGATGAAAGAGTAACAGAAGCTTTTAAATTAAGAGATCAAAAACAACACTTACAAGCTGCTGAGCAAATTCAAATGATTTTTGATGAAGTCTTTGAGGATATTAACAGTCAAATACAACAGAAACCTGGTTATGAAGACTATGAATTAGAAATAATTCCAATGCTTAGAGATGGTATATCTGATTTTGTTTTAAATACGCCTGGTAACATTAAAATGAGAGAAGTTACAACAGAAGAAAACATAAAAAGAAGAAACTATAGAGTATCTGATAATATTGATGAATTAGATGGAGATTTAAGATCTTCTCTTTATTACCCTGGTTCAGACATGGGAGGACCAATGGTTGAAGAAATCAACGGAGGAACGAAGAAAGAAGACTGGGTAATGTATCAATCTGGTAAAGATCAATCTTTGGCAGGAGCAAGAAACCCTACAACTTTAGTATCCGATAAATCTAGAGTATTTAAAGGAGCTTCTTGGAGAGATAGAGCTTACTGGATGAATCCTGGAACTAGAAGATTTTTAGATGAAGATTTATCAACATCTACTATTGGATTTAGATGTGCTATGGATAGAGTTGGTAGTCCAACTGGATTAAACAGCAAAAGAGAATAGAATTATTTTTTTCAGAAAAAAGCTCATTTCATTTTTGGTATGAGCTTTTTTTTGTTTAAACGAAATTCAAATAATTTAAAATGAAACATTGGATAAAAGCTTTTAGACTTAGAACACTACCTCTCTCTCTATCTTGTATAATAATGGGAAGTACTTTGGCGGCTAAACATAATTCTTTTTCTATTAAGATTTTCATTCTACTGACACTTACCACTACGCTACTACAAATATTATCGAACTTAGCTAATGACTATGGAGATGCTATAAAAGGAACCGATAACGACAATAGAGTTGGTCCAGAAAGAGCGATTCAAAGTGGAGCTATCAGTCGTAAAAAGATGTTTATAGCGATTTTG
>WFNC01000190.1 GCA_015488785.1 Flavobacteriales bacterium
TATTTGCTTTATCAATGATTGGAGCAGTAATTTTTGTATCTCTATTTACTGTTATTTTTGGACGGTTATTTTGTGGTTGGGCTTGTCCGCAAACGCTATTCATGGAAATGGTATTTCGTAGAATAGAATATATTATTGAGGGAGATTGGACAAAACAAAAAAAATTAAACAAAAGTAAATGGGACAGAACGAAGATTTTTAAAAAAGTACTAAAGCATACCATTTTTTGGGGAATTTCATTTTTAATTGCCAACACGTTTTTAGCTTATATCGTCGGAGCGGATAGACTAATGGAAATACAATTTGATAATCCCACGAATCATTTAGGAGGGCTTTCTGCTATTATTATTTTTACAACTGTATTCTATGGGGTTTTTGCCTTTTTAAGAGAGCAAGTTTGTACCACAATTTGTCCTTATGGAAGGTTGCAAGGGGTATTATTAGACTCTAAATCAATTAATGTCGCTTACGATTATAAAAGAGGAGAAGGAGAAAATGGTAGAGCTAAGTTTAGAAAAAAGGAAGATAGAAAAGAATTAGGAAAAGGAGATTGTATCGATTGTAAACAATGTGTACACGTTTGTCCTACAGGAATAGATATTAGAAACGGGACTCAATTAGAATGTGTAAACTGTACCGCTTGTATGGATGCGTGCGATTTTATGATGGAAAGCGTAGGAATGGAAAAAGGGCTAATAGGGTATGTTTCTGAAGAAGGAATTGAGACTGGAGAGAAAGGATTTCAATGGAACGCAAGAGTATTTGCTTATTCAGGTATTTTAGCTTTAATTTTCGGTGTTTTAGTTTATTTAACAATTACTCGTTCAAATTATGATTTTGTAATTACAAGGTTAGCAGGTACAACTTTTAATAGACTTGATAAGAAAACGTACAGTAATTCTTATAATCTACTGTTGTTAAATAAAACAAAAATACCTGGACATATTACATTAAAAATAATGGAAGGAGCTGCTGAAATACCTCCGATGGAGTTCGTATTAGAACCTGAAATAGAAACGCATAAGAACTTTGCTTTAATAATGTCAAAAGCAGACTATAAGAAAAGTGGTAACAATCCTAAAATTATTATAGGTATTTATAAAGACGGAGAGTTAGTAGCAAAAGAAAAGACCACCTTTATGGGGCCTGCATTTTAAAAAATAGAACTATGAATTGGGGACACGGAATTACAATTGCAATAATAAGTTTTATAACATTTATATTGTCAATACTTTATTTTAATATGCCTAAATCTGCCGATTTGGTCGTTGACAATTATTATGAAGAGGGCATAAACTTTGAACATCAAATACAATCAATTAAAAATAGTAAGGAAATAAAAAATAAAATAAAGATTAATGTAACGGATGATATACTCTCTATAATATTTCCAAAAGAAGTTATTATGGATAGTATTATAGAAGGGTCGATTCATCTTTATAGACCCGAAAATGGAAACTTAGATAAACATTTTCCTTTTGTAAAAACAACAAATAATAGAATTAATATACCGCTGAAAACGGTAAAAAAAGGAAATTATAGTTTATTAATGTCTTGGAAAACGAGGCTTAAAGATTTCTATGTCGATGAAGGAATCGTAAATCTATAAAATATGGAACTTGTTATAGCTGCACTTATTATGGGGTTTGCTGGTAGTTTTCACTGCGTAGGAATGTGCGGACCTATTGCTTTTGCATTACCACTAAATAGAACTTCAAATGTTACAAAAACAATTGGGATACTATTCTATAATTTTGGAAGAATAAGCACTTATGTCATCTTAGGTGCTATTTTAGGTGTTTTTGGAAAAGGGTTAAAGTTAGCTGGAATATTACAATATATTAGCATTACAATAGGTGTTTTAATTATCGTTTCTGTTGTATTACCTTCATTATTAAAAAAAATATCCTTTACCAATCGTTATTATTTAAAGTTTAATAACTGGGTGAAAAATAAATTAGGAAAACATTTGATTAAGCAGTCAAATACTTCTTTGTTAATATTAGGTTTTCTTAATGGGCTATTGCCTTGTGGATTAGTTTATACAGCCATGTTAGGTTCGTTACTTTATGGTAGTGTTTCTTCTGGAGCATTGTTTATGTTCTTATTTGGTCTAGGAACATTCCCTATGATGTTTGCCTTGCCCTATTTTTCGAGTTCAATTTCTAATTCCCTAAGAACTAAAATGACAAAAGCGATTCCGTATGTGTTGGTTTTATTTGGAATCTTGTTTATTTTAAGAGGGCTCAACTTAGATATTCCATACATAAGCCCACCGCTTAGTCAAGATGGAACAGAAGTGAAGAGTTGTTGTCACTAATTGTATGGATTATCGCAAAGTTGTTATTTATCAAGAATAATTGTATATTTAACAATTATGAAAAATATTATCCTACTCTATTTACTATTTCCTTTTTTATTATTAGCGCAGCAAAAATCAGTTTTGTTTATTGGTAATAGCTATACGGCTGTAAACAATTTACCAAGTTTAACGAGTCAATTGGCAACTTCTTTAGGAGATAGCTTAATTATTGGTTCAAACACCCCTGGAGGTTATACTTTGCAAGGGCATTCTACAAATGTGACTACTTTAGGGCAAATTTCTTTAGGCACTTGGGATTATGTTGTCCTTCAAGATCAATCGCAACGACCATCTTTTCCACCAGCACAAGTAGCAACTGATGTTTATCCCTATGCCGAAGAGTTAGTTACCAAAATAAGACAAGCTAATCAATGTGCAGAACCTTTGTTTTATATGACTTGGGGAAGAGAAAATGGAGATCAACAAAATTGTTCTTCTTATTCTCCTTTGTGTACTTATAATGGAATGCAAGAGCGATTGAGAACCAGTTATATCGAAATGGCAGATAGCAATAGCGCAAGTGTTTCGCCAGTTGGAGTAGCCTGGAAATACACAAGAGAAAACTATCCTTCAATTAATTTATACGCCAACGATGGAAGTCATCCAAGTATGGAGGGAAGTTATTTGGCTGCTTGCGTTTTCTATGCATCTATCTATAAGAAATCGCCAGAAGGAGCTAGTTTTATTTCAACTATTAACCAACAAACAGCTACGACTTTACAAGAAGTTGCTAAGTTAATAGTAATTGATAGTTTAGCTACTTGGAGAATAGGAGCAAATGAAGTTTCGATTGATTCTATAATTATGAGACCACACATATCTACTTGTGAAATAATTAATTTTTCTGCTGTAACTAATGGAACTTCTTTTACTTGGTATTTTGAGTATGGAGCAGAATCTTTTGATGCAGATAGTAGTTATTATGTTGATTCAACATATGAATATGGCGTTATGGCTTCTATTCAAAATCCTAGTATTTATTTTGATATTATCGATACAAATAAGGTGATACTTATTGCATCAAACAATTGTACGTCGGATACATTAACGACTCAAGTCATTTTGCATTGTACTTCAATAACAGAAAATGAAGTGGATTATAATTTAAAAAGAGGCAACGAAAAAGTTTATTTAGAGTTTGTAAACCAAGGAAGTAGAAATATTGTTTTTTATGATTTGGTTGGGAAGAAAATAATAGAAAAACAAACAAGTGACAAAGTCGTCAGTTTTGATTTGAATTTACTACCAAAAATTACACTGATAACTGTTCTAGAAGAAAATAGGACGAGTACGTCACAAAAATTTATAAAATGAAAAAAGGAACTTTATTAATAGTTGCAATTATATTTGTTAGCCTTGTTTTTGGACAAGGGAAATATCATAGAGCAAGAATATTTTACAATAGCACCAAAGATATTATGTTGCTCGCCAATCAAGGTGTGGCAATTGATCATGGGAAACATAAAAAAGGAGTTTTTATTGAATCCGATTTTTCTGACAATGAATTGCTAATCGCAAAAGCACTAGGTTTAAAAACAGAAATTTTAATCAACGATGTTCAGGCTTTTTATGTAAATAGAAATAAAACGAAATCAGGTGAATCAACTAAAAATGCTTCATGTGGAGGAAGTTCACATGTAGATTATCCTGTTCCAACCAATTATAACAATGGATCAATGGGTGGCTTTTTAACTTATAGCGAAATGTTACAAGAATTAGATGATATGGCAACGCTTTATCCTAATATAATAACGGTAAAACAGAGTATATCGAACTATACGACGGTAGAAGGTCGTCCGATATATTGGGTTAAAATATCAGATAATCCAACAAGTAATGAATCCGAACCCGAAATGCTTTACACAGCGATTCACCACGCAAGAGAACCTGGAGCTTTACAACAAACTATTTTTTACATGTGGTATCTATTAGAAAACTACAATTCAAATCCCGAAGTTCAAGCAATAGTAAACAATACAGAGTTGTATTTTGTTCCTTGTGTTAATCCAGATGGATACATCTATAACGAAACAACCAATGCTAGTGGTGGAGGTATGTGGCGAAAAAATAGAAAAGATAATTTAGATGGAAATTTTGGTGTAGATTTAAACAGAAATTACGGTTACCAGTGGGGGGTATCTGGAACTAGTAATGCTACAAATAGCGATGTTTATAAAGGTACAAATAGTTTTTCGGAAGTAGAAACACAAGCGATGAAATGGTTTTGCGAACAACATCATTTTGAAATGGCTTTGAACAGTCATACATACAGTCAGTTATTACTTTTTCCTTTTGGATATGCGACCAATCAAATGACTCCCGACCATGCAACTTACGAAGCGATTTCGAGTTTGATGGTTGCTCAAAATGGATATACCAATCAAATTTCAGCGGCCTTATATCCAGCAGCAGGAGATTCTGACGATTGGATGTATGGAGAAACGAGTACGCACAATAAAATAATGGCGATGACTCCAGAAGTTGGAGCTAGTTTTTGGCCTTGGCAAGGTGACATTATAAACATGTGTAACGATATGGTTTTTCACAATTTAATGGCGGCAAATATTATTACAAATTTTGCAATAGTTGAAGACAAAGAGGAATTAAACGTTTCAACACTTACAGGTTATTTCAATTATGAAATCAAACGATTAGGATTTGATAATCCAGGAGATTTTACGGTAAGTATAAACCCAATTTCGAGTAATATCACTTCTGTTGGAGGTGTAAAAACGCATAATGGAATGGTGTTGTTGCAAACAGATTTAGATTCTATAGCTTATACACTAAACTCGAGTATTGCCGATGGTGAGTCAATTGTGTATGAATTGATTGTCAATAATGGTTTGTACGATAGAAGAGATACGATAACTAAGATTTATGGCTCTTTTCAACCTGTTTTAAGTGATAATGGAAATGATTTAAACAATTGGAATACCAATAACTGGGGAACAACGAATAGTTATGCTTATTCTCCTTCGACTTCAATTACCGATTCTCCTAATGGAAATTATGCAAACAATGAAACAACGACTATTCAACTTGCTAATGGAGTTTCTTTGGTAAATGCTACTTCGGCTAGTGTTTCATTTTATGCGCGTTGGAATATAGAAAACAATTATGACTATGTATTATTTCAAGTTTCTACAGACGGTGGAAATACTTGGATTTCTCAATGTGGAAAATATACAAACGCTGGAGTCAGCGATCAAATAGAAAACGAACCTTTATACGATGGACTGCAAAATGCCTGGGTAAAAGAAGAAATAGATTTAAGCAATTATATTGGGCAGACAATAAAAACTAGATTCAAATTAGTTTCAGATGCAGGTGTAACAGAAGATGGTTTCTATTTTGATGAATTTAAAGTAAATGTAATTCAAACGAGCATTGGAATAAAAGAAAACTATGAAAACGGAATGTTTGTTAGCCAAAATATGCCGAACCCTTCCAATGGTTTAACAACGGTTTATTATCAATTGGAAAACAAGTTTGACAATCACGAATTTATAATGTTAAACCAAGTTGGAAAAATAATTAAAAAACAAAAAATTCAATCAGAAAAAGGTAGTGTTGTAATTGATACGAAAGCATTTTCTGCAGGCGTTTATTATTACTACATCTCAGGAAACGGTGTTTCGTCTAGTGTTCAGAAAATGATGGTAATTAAGTAATGCCAACTCAATTATGAATAAAAAATTAAGAATTAAGAATTGGCACATTGCAATGTTCTTTTAGCTACTTCTACTGGTATTCGTATTAAATTTTGGTTCATTTATAAATTATAACAAGCTATGTTAAATTCGAGAGAACCTTATAAATAATCTAAAGTTCATAATTTTAAAGTTTCTTAACATTTATATCTTTTAATTAAAACTATCTTTGTTAGTTATACCAAATGTTTATTTGGTGTTACGTTTAGTTTAAGCGTTTTTGATTAAAAAATAAATATGGAATTTTGGATAAAAACAGCTCAATTACTTTTGAGTTTATCAATATTAGTGGTGCTTCACGAGTTGGGACACTTTATACCTGCTAAGTATTTTAAAACACGAGTAGATAAATTTTACTTGTTTTTTGATGCAGGTTTTTCTCTTTTTAAATTCAAAAAAGGAGATACCGAATATGGAATTGGTTGGTTGCCACTTGGAGGTTATGTAAAAATAGCAGGAATGATTGACGAAAGTATGGACACCGATCAACTTTCTAAAGAACCAGAACCTTGGGAATTTCGTTCCAAACCAGCTTGGCAACGTTTAATTATAATGTCTGGAGGTGTTCTTGTTAATTTTTTATTAGCAATTGTACTTTACATTATGGTCTTGTTTGTTTGGGGAGAAGATTACATTCCAAATGAAAATTTACCAGACGGCATGGCTGTTCATGAAGAATTTAAACAGTTTGGTTTTAGAGATGGAGATGTTATTCTTTCTGTAGATAATGAGCCTGTTAAAAATGCCTTGGAGGTCAATAAGAAACTCTTTATTAGAGACGCAAGAGTATTAGAAGTTAGGCATAGCGATGGAACAGAAGAAATCATTCGTTTGCCAGAAGGAACAGATCAAATGATGTTTCAAAAAAATGCAATGACGATCTTTACACCTTTGTATAAAAGTAGTTTAGATTCCATTTTTCCAAATACACCAGCTCAAAAAGCAGGACTACAAAAAGGAGACAATATTATAAAGATAGACAATAAAGAAGTCGTTTATTGGAATGATTTACATTTAGCCTTAAAAGGAAAAGAAAACACAAAAGTATTGGTCACTTACCTTAGAAATAATACTGAAAATCAAGTCGAAATTTTAACCGATTCTTTAGGGCACTTAGGGGTAATACCAGAAAGCTTATTGACTAAAGTAAATGTAGAACACAAAGATTATTCATTAGCTCAAAGTATTCCAGGAGGGACAAGCAAGGCTTTTTGGACACTAAAAGATTATATCACACAATTTAAATTTATTTTCACCAAAAAAGGGTCAACCGCTATTGGAGGTTTTGCTTCTATTGGGAAAATATTTCCTGCAACTTGGCACTGGGATGCATTTTGGGAATTGACAGCATTCTTGTCGGTAATGCTTGGTTTTATGAATTTGTTACCAATTCCAGCATTAGACGGAGGGCACATTACATTTTTGTTGTACGAAATAATAGCAGGTAAAGCTCCTAGTGAAAAATTCTTGACCAACGCACAGGTTGTTGGTATGGTTTTCTTACTCGGATTAATGCTTTACGCAAATGGCTTAGATATTTTTAGAATGTTTGAATAAGAGCTCGCTGAATACGTAAGCTACTCAAAACAAATAGGTTTTCAGTTTTTAGAATCCTTCTTTTGTTTAATACCATTGATGAAAAATATTGTAGTAATCAGTACAACAATATTTTACCTTTAAGCCTAGAATAAAATAAATTTTTTAAATTTTCTTTAAAGCAAATTGTATTGAGTATCTTAGCAAATTAAACAGAAAACAAATCGTGTTTTAGTATAGTTTAAAATCTAGCAAATAGAATCTTTATTATACTCAAACCGCTAAGCTATTTGGCGTATTTCAATATTTAGTTGGAATTAATACATTCTGTTTTTTTTGAATAAAATACCACTTAGGTAAAGTTGAAATAAAAGTTTTGCTCCTTGTACTTTAAAACAAGGGAAGTAAAAAAATATAGAAGAAAATAATATCATGGGATGTAGTTCATGTTCAAGTAATAATTCAGGAGAAGCATCGGAAGGGTGTGGAGGAAACGGTGGAGGTTGTTCTAGTTGTTCTTCACGTGGATGCGAAAGAAAAGACGTAACGAATTGGTTGACAGATTTACCGTCGCCAAACGGAAAAAAAAGCTTTGATGTAGTTGAAGTTAGTTTTAAAAACGGAAGAAAAGAATTTTATAGAAATAGTCAAAATATTTCACTTTTTAAAGGGGATACCGTTACGGTAGAAGGAGGTCCTGGTTTTGATTTAGGAATTGTAATGATGACGGGGGAATTGGTTAAACACCAAATGAAACGTAAAAAAGACAATACCAAACCTCGGGACTTAAAAAGAATTAGTAGAAAATCGACAGAAGAGGAGTTGGCAGCTTGGAAAGAATCTAGAGGTAAAGAGTACGAAACCATGCACGCTGCAAGAGAGTCCGCTATAAAATTGGGGCTTAAAATGAAAATTAGCGATGTAGAATATCAAGCAGATGGTAAAAAAGCTTCTTTTTATTATACCGCAGATCAACGTGTAGATTTTAGAGAATTGATAAGAGTGCTGGCAGATCGTTTCAAAGTGAGGGTTGAAATGAAACAAATTGGCTCGAGACAAGAAGCTGGAAGATTGGGTGGAATTGGTTCTTGTGGTAGAGAATTATGCTGTTCGACTTGGATGACCGATTTTAGGTCTGTTTCGACAAGTGCTGCGCGTTACCAACAGTTAGCTTTAAATCCAGAAAAACTAGCAGGTCAATGTGGTAAACTTAAATGTTGCTTAAACTTTGAGTTGGATCAATATGCTGATGCGCTTAAAATGTTTCCGAATAACCGTAAGGTTTTAAAAACAAAAGAAGGCGATGCTGTACACATAAAAACAGATGTTTTTAGACGTACAATGTGGTATTTAGTGAAAAAAGAGAAAGGTCAAAATGAAATTGTGCCCTTAGAAATTGA
>WFNC01000191.1 GCA_015488785.1 Flavobacteriales bacterium
CAATAGAACAAGGGCAAACGGTTACAACATCTTTAAAAATAGCCTCATTATTTAAGAAGCAACATAAAAACGTTTTGCAAAAAATAGAAGCTTTACAATGTTCATCTGAATTTGTTCGGCACAATTTTAAGCCAATCTTGTATTTAGATAATTACAATAGAAATCAAAAAGCCTACGAAATATCAAAAGACGGTTTCAGTATTTTAGTAATGTCGTTTACTGGTAAAAGAGCAATGCAATTTAAAGAACAATATATTAGTCAGTTCAATAAAATGAATGAGATAATACAAGGCTTACAAGCTAATCAAAGCCTATTGTCTAATCAGTCAAATAGAGTAAAAATAATAGATGCACCAACCCCCGAAAGCTACACAGTTACAGCTTGGGAAAGGATTACAAAGGCTCATCTATCTAATAGAATGCGTAAAATAATAGGTAAAGAAGCCTCAAAAATTTGTAGAGAGCAAGGTTATACAATAGAACGTGTACCCTCTCAACGTTGGGGTTTTATAAATGCTTACCCTAGGTTTGTGTTAGAACAACTGTTTAACCAACCGAAGCAATATATCCATTAGAATCATTAAGAAATAACTTTTAAAAGTGTTTAAGTCATAAGGGGGGTATATACGTGTTTTGAAACTAAAAAGTACGTTAAACCCTCTTAAAATAAGTACGTTGTAATACTGTCCCAAACAGCGGTAAAGCTTCCCAAAACTGGAATTATGAGACAAAAAACCACCATCAAACAAAAACAAAAAGCCTTTCATTATTATTGCTTAGGCTTGAACTCAAAAGAGATTAGTAAACTTTTAGATTTGAGTTATCGCACTATTCAAAATTATATGAGTACTGGAAACTGGAAGCAAAAAAGAAAAGATAAATTAGCACCAATATAGAAACTCCCTTTTTACGCTCATCAATGATGACCCTCGGCAGGACGGTAAAACCTTTATTGTAAAAGTCTGCTTGCTTGATTTATACCCTTTACTAGGAAGTTTCTACTGGTTGCAGACGTGAAACATAAAAGCAAATATAAAATAATTTCGGGATTTGATACTTTTAATTATATCTTTGTAGCTCCTTAACAAACGAAATAATGAACTTTAATAATTTTTTAGCCTTTGGTTATGATGTGGGTAACGGAAACGCCCCTAACCGCACGTTTGTGGTAGGACATCTAATATCAAAGGCTTTTATATTCCCTAAACAAACGAATTATGAGTTTATCAAACACAATCACTTTAGAAAAGTTTAAAACAACTTACTGCGATACTATCAGTATTGACAAAGCAACAAATCAAAAGTTTATTAAAATTCCAGTAGATGACTTTTCTTGTATCGAGTATTACAATAGGGCTTTAGTTCAAGCAATTGATATAATAGCACTATCACAAGAACATAATCCCAAAAATCCAAATATAGGCACTTCTATAAGTTCATTATGTGAGCTTCTAAAAGCGTTTACCTTAAAATCTGAATACGAGGGATTAAGTAGATTAGTCTAAATCAAATCTTTATTACATTATTAGCCTCCTACTTGGAGGCTTTTTTTGTTTAAAGCATTTTTAACCAGTATTTGATTAGTGTTTAAACATTGGTTAAATGCTCTATAAAAAACAACTTTACTAAATTACGGGCTAAAAACTGGGCTAAAACTCAAAACCAAAAAACCCAATCAATTGATAATCAAAAGATTGGGTTTTTAAATTGAGGTCTCTGCCGGATTCGAACCGGCGTAGGCAGTTTTGCAGACTGCAGCCTAGCCACTCGGCCAAGAGACCTTTTTTAAGCGTGGGTCAAAGATAAAATAAATTATCTATTCTTCGACCATAACAAAGCTTTTTTTACTGTTATTTCTTTTTTTTGTATTTTTTCACAATAAAATCATGCTTGTTCTTATCGTCTTTTAAGTGAGTTATTAGTGTTTTCTCTTGCCAATCATTAACGTCAAATGTAGGAAAAAAAGTATCACCTTCAAACTCTTCCAATACATGAGTAATGTACATTTGATCAACCAAATTATTTTCTAATACCGATTTGTAAATTTGTCCTCCTCCAATAATAAAACATTCCGTTTCTCCATTTTTACGAGCCAAATCAATTGCCGAAGCAATACTATTTACAATTTCACAATCCTTCTCTTTGTAATCTTTTTGACGCGTAACCACTATATTAACTCGGTCTTTTAGTGGTCTATACTTACTCGGAATAGAATCGTAGTTCTTTCTTCCCGTTACAATGTGATGATTAAGCGTAGTGGCTTTAAAAAAAGCCATATCCTTAGGTAAATGCCAAATCAAGTTGTTGTCTTTACCAATCACATTGTTTTCGGCTACTGCTACTATAAGTGAAACAATCATTCTTTATTTTTTCTAAATTGAAACAGCTGCTTTTATGTGTGCATCTGGATTATAATCTAACAATTCAAAATCCTCGAATTTAAAATCAAAAATAGAAGTTACATTCGGATTCATTTTCATTGTCGGTAATTTCTTTGGTGTTCTTTCTAGCTGTTTTTTTGCTTGTTCTATATGGTTACTATACAAATGGACATCGCCAAAAGTATGTACAAAATCTCCAGCCTCTAAATCACAAACTTGAGCCATCATCATGGTAAGCAAAGCATAAGAAGCAATATTAAAAGGAACGCCTAAAAACGTATCAGCACTTCTTTGATAAAGTTGACAAGAAAGTTTTCCGTCGGCAACATAAAATTGAAAAAAAGCATGACACGGAGGTAAAGCAGCCTTTCCTTTTTTTACATTTTCGGCAAACGAAAGTCCATTATCTGGCAATACACTCGGGTTCCAAGCCGAAACTAGCATTCTTCTACTGTTTGGATTGTTTTTTATAGTGTTTACCACCTCTTCTATTTGATCCAAATCCTCGCTATTCCAATTTCTCCACTGATGACCATAAACAGGACCAAGGTCACCATTTTCGTCTGCCCAATCATCCCAAATTCTAACACCATTTTCTTTCAAATAGTTAATATTTGTATCTCCTTTCAAAAACCAAAGTAGCTCGTGAATGATTGATTTTAAATGTAGTTTTTTTGTAGTCAATACAGGAAAACCCTCCGCTAAATCGAACCGCATTTGATATCCAAAACAGCTTGTCGTTCCCGTTCCCGTTCTATCTCCCTTAGTCGATCCGTTTTCTAAAATATGGTCTAGTAATTCTAAATATTGTTGCATTGCGATGTCTTGTAAAAAAAAATGAATCACAAAGTTAACTTTTTTTACATTATTCTTAATAGCACTTTATATAATTGTGAACCTAAAACTAAAAAGAGCAAATGATTCAACAGGTGTATCTATAATTCGTAGTGTATTATTTGGGCGTTTAAACGGACTATACACTTATAGTTTTTACTTTTCAAACCAAGTGTAACTAAGCCAAAAAGGAGCTTCTAAAGTCGCTCTTTTAGTCAAAGTTACACTAACTTTAAAAAACAAAAAGCTAACGTTTCTATTCCTAACGCGAAAACAAATTGAGTATAACAAAGTTTATTGGTTCTACAGGTTTTGGAGTGGGTATAAAATTACTTTTTCGTAAAAAGAATAATTTTTTTTATTTAATGAATTTAAGAATCAAAAACAGCATTGTACATTTTACAAAAAAACAATTAAGGTATAAAACTTATGGGTACTACTAAATTATACTACCCATACCAAATTCGGTAGAATCTTATGACTTACTTGGCATTAGGCAAAGCAAAAGAAATTCCAGCTTGTGCTCCAATCATATATCGCCCTAAATTAAATTGAAAAGAAGGACCTGCGTGAATTGAAATTAATTTAGTTGGAGAAAAATGCACTCCAGTTACAACGTCTTGTAGAATAATTGTTTTATTATAAGTAAAACTCTCGCTTTGAAATTGTTGAAAAAAGAATGTTGTTCCTGTCTCTAAATAAAAACCTACTTTTCCGCCAGTAGCAAAACTTATTTTTATCGGTACTCCTACAAAATTTATATAGCTTGTTTTCACTTCGTTTGTATATCCTCCCGAAATAGGCTTTTTGTAATGTTCAAAATCCGGCAGTGCATTTACAATTACACCTGTTTTAAAAGCTATATTGTCTGTAAAGTAATAATAGACATCTAGACCTCCACTAATTGTAGTTCCAGTATTAGTCGTTCCAGATAAAAGATCAGGGTCAGACATTATAGCAGGCGTAGCATGGAGTCCAATTCTCAATCCTTTTCTCAATAGCGTTTCTTCTTCTTTATTTTTTCCATCTTTATCTTCAAAAACTACTTTTTTTCCATCTTCATACTTTATCATAAAAATATGAGTTTTATCCATAATAAAAGTTGCGCCTTCCAAGTCATTGTGTTTTTTATACATAACATTTGACTTATTAATTTTCACTATTTTTACTTCTAGTTCATCACCTGATTTTTTTGTAATAATGTCTTGCGCTAAGAATAATGTACTAAAAAGTAAAGGGAATATTATTGATAAGTATTTCATAATAATTAATTTTTCTACTAAGGTAAATAAAAATACGAAGTATTTGATTGTAAACTTTTTCTAATATTATATTAATTGTATGTTGTATATTTTCTAACTGCCTTACAGTTAATGTTATAGTGATTATAAGACTTATTTTTAGCTTTACAAATAAATGTTTTTTTTTACTTAGATTCGGATAGGAATTACTCAATTATTAAACTCTTTTTGTAAAATCGATACGCTTAGTTGTAGTGTTTACTTTTTGTTTTTTAAAAAATAGATTAACTTAGTCGAAAAGAGCAACTTTAAGAGCTCCTTTTTGCTTAATTACAAATTAATAATTCGTTTAAACGTCCATATAATATTAAAATAATAAAAAAACATGAACAATCCATTTTTACAACCCTATACTTCTCCTTTTGAAGCAATTCCTTTCGATAAGATTGAACTTAAACATTTTTTACCTGCTTTTGAAGAAGGTATAAAACAAGGGAAACAAGATATTGAAGCGTTGAAAAAAAATAAGCCTTCGTTTAAAAA
>WFNC01000192.1 GCA_015488785.1 Flavobacteriales bacterium
AAATGTTAAACCGTTAGACGCTGGCACTGTTCTACAAACTCCTCCAACGCAAAATACTCCTGCTCGCTGTCTTCCATACTGAATACTAAAACGATGCGAACCATCAACATAACCAACACGCCCTAAAAGGTAATGAAATTGTTGCGATTCTATTTTATTACCATAATTATATTGATCCAAAATAGCTAAAGACCAATGAGGACTAACCGTATATTCCAACAATCCAAAAGCCCAATTTCCTAAATCTTGTTGCGTCCACATGTGTTGAATTTCTGTTCTCAAAGCATGTTTAGGTTTTATTTTCCAAGTGACATCCAAAACAGCAATATCGGCGTATATTTTTTCGTGATGTTTAGCAACTAAAATTGCTCTATCTTCAAAAATTAGATTAAAATAAGTCGCACTTACTTTCCATTTTTTATTCAATTTACGTTTTATTTCAATATTAAAATCCTGAACTAATAAACTATCGGTCATGTCAAAAAGTTTGGTCTTGTAGCTTTTTCGAGTATCATCCATATCGTTTACAAAAACTCGATTAGGCACGTAAGCTGTCGCAAAATTGGCATTTACAGTTGTACCATATTTTCCACCAAGCTTTGTCTTTCGTTTAATTTTATAAATCACATCGGTCTGAAAAGCAATTTCACCTTGAGCATTCGTAGCATAAGGATACAAAGTAGAAGCTAAATTATAAGTATGCTGTTTGGTCAATGTCGGAATATAGCCAACCATTAAATCCGTAGGACCTGTAGAAACATTAGTCGAACGCCAAAGCATATTATCGTTATGTTTGGCACTAAAATCTATTCCCAGTCCTTTTTTAGAATACCCGAAATTTAATAAAACGCCTTCTCCATTTTTATAAATATAATTAAAATTCGAATCTTGATCATAAGGATATGGATCATTCTCTTTGTAAACATATTCACCCGAAAATCTAAACTTTCCATACCTCATATTCAAACGAGCAGCATAAGCCCCAACGTTTTTAGGCATTATAAAATCTTCTGTTTTATTTTCATTATTAAACTTACTCACAAAACTACCTCCAATCATCATTCTAAACTTAGAATTAGCAAAAGTACTATCCAACAATTCGTCTAACGAAATTTCAGCATCCATACCCCGAATTATACCTGTTCCATTTACTAACCCATCCTCAAATCGATGTCGCTGTTTTCCAACCAATCCTTTCAAATAAACTCCTTTATAAGGATTATATTTTAAACTGACTCCATCAAAAGCATTGTCGATTCCTAAATCTCTAGACTCATAACTTCTCAAAATCATTCCGCTACCAAACTGCTCGTAAAAATTACCAATTCTAACCTTCAATCCATCTTTTTTCCACCCAATAAAACGATAGCCAAGCCCAGTCCCTTGAAACGTTGTAGGATATCCCGAAAGAGGATTTAGATAACTTTCAAACCTTACTCCAGCCGAAAAATCACCTCTCGTATAATTTACATTTGCAAAAGAATTAAACCCCATTATATAATCAGGCAAAGTCGCACCAATCAATGTATCTTTTGCATAGTATTGAGAAATAGATTGAATATTCCCACTCACTCTTCCAAGGTCACTCCCTTGATTATTTTGACCAAAAAATGCCTGTCCTTGAAAAAAGACAAGCATTATAAAAGTACTTTTTATTAAATCTATTCTAAAATAGTTCATTAATAATTTATTGTTTTGTTGTTATTTTTTTGGCGTTCGAGCAGGTCTTCCATTATAGTTTTCTGTTCTTCAATTAAGAATTTCTAAGTCTAAAAAGAGCTTCTATCGTCGCTTTTTTAAACTAAGAATTCTATATTTCAAAACAAAAAAGCTGCCATTACAACCCTTAACGCAAACCTAAACTTCAAAAAGTATAGACTATAAGATTCAAGACTTTTTAATGAGCGTATTTTTTAATTTGCTCAAACAACTCATGCTCATCACCTGCCGCATAGTTATTATGATCCCAAACAATGTTTCCATTCCCATCAATTAAAAAAGTATGCGGAACATTATTTACATTCATCGCTCTTTTCAATTCTCCATTTGGATCTAAAAGCACATCATAATCCCAAGCTTGTCCATTTACATAAGGTTCAACACGTCCAGTAGAACGGGAATTATCAATCGAAACTGCAATTAATTTCACTCCTGTTTCGTCTTGCCAATCAGCATATTCTTCAGCTATTGTATTCAATTCAGTTTTACAAGGCTTGCACCAAGTAGCCCAAAAACTAATTACAATTGGTTTTCCGTTGTTATCAATTTTAGAAATATCAACTGTTTTACCGTCAATGGTTTTTAACTTTACTGAAGGTAATTTCTTCGTTTGTCCAAAAATTGAAGTTCCTACAAATAATAGGATAAGAATAGAGATAATGTTTTTCATAATATAAAAAGTTTAAGGTTCGTTTCTTTAGAGATTCAACAATTAAGCCAAAGAGCAAAAATCAAGATAAGATTTTTGCTCTTTGTAAACTTATAAATAAGAGTTATTAGTCTTTAATAATCTTACTAAAAACAGCATCGGAACCATTTTTTAATGTTACAAGATAAACACCACTTGCTAAATTAGACAAATCTAATTCAACTGTATTATTACCTGCAACTGAATTAATTGTTTTGTTTATTACAATTTCACCTAAAGTATTTACAACTAAAAGATTATTTACACCGTCATTAGTGTTATCAAATTTAATTGTAGCAACATTATTAACAGGATTAGGACTAATAGACATTTCATTAATAGAATTTTCAGTAATAGCTGTAGGATTAGACGTTTTAAATGCCGCATTTTTAATTACTGAATTTCCAAAATTCCAAGACGAAGCTTTAGTAAAATCAACAACTACAGTATTACCAACTTTTAATCTCATTCCGAAAAGTCCAGCTGGATTAACACCTGTATTAAGTCCATCGCCTTGAGAATCTTTTAATTCTAATTTGTAACAAGTATAAGCTCCAGGTAAAGACACACTGTGAATCTTAGTCGTTAATGCATCAGCTCCTCCTGCTCCATATTGTCCTGGTCCAGAAGCATAAGGCCCACCAGATTCAACTGTTTGATTAGACATTTTTTTGATTTTCCAAGAAGTTTCAGAAGGATAGTTGTCTGTAAAAACTTCAACAGTAAAATCTAAAGGAATCTCTTTAGCAACATGACCGATTTGAAAAGTATTATTTACTAAGTTTAAATCTGCATTAGTAATCTCAGCTTTAAAATCTCCTCCTTCATTTAACTGTACCGCACCTAAACTGACGGTAGCTGTCTCCCAAGATTCAAGGCTTCCATTCCAATCAACAGATTTAATTACTCCTGTTTCATCTTTAACGTCAATTGTTAAAGAACTTAATGTAGAACTTCCTGCATTCTGAACAATAATAGAAGGATGAACTGTACTACCCGCATTACATTTACTAAAATAGTTGGTATTTTTTATTATAGCAGCATCATTTCCTGATAATAATGTTGGGCATTCTCCAACTTTTGCATAGTGTGCTGCTGTAGATATAGAACCAGCCACTTCCGTAAGACGATTTGGGCATATTTTATAAACCGTAGGCCAATATCCAATAGAATAAGGTCCCGTTTGAGATTGACTACTAATAATAGGATATGGTGTATTCCCAACCCAATTTCCTTGAGTTCCACCTCCAATACCGTTCAATTGATCTAAAGTACCTCCATCTCCTTCTATAAAGAAAACCATAACATCATCAGTTGTAGTAGCTGATACATTTGGCGCTCCAGCAGGCCCATGATTGATATATAAATCTTCTAAAGCTCCTGAAGAATGATAATTCCAACATGGATTACACCATACCGCAGAAAAATCAATAATAACGGTATAACCATTATCTAAATATTCATATAGATGATGAGCCCCCCCATTTAAATCTGTTAAAGTCCAATCTGGAGCAACGCTTCCATCAGCCAATTGAGCCGTAGCTGTTTTAACGTTTCCAAAGAAAAAAGCAGCAAAAGTAGCAACTATTAGTAATGTTTGTTTCATATCTTTTATTTTTAAAGTTGAGTAAAACTAAATAAAAAAGATGAATATGTTAATTAAAATAAACTAAATAATTCTAAAAACAAAGCAGCGTAACGTATTTTTACTACACAAACATATCTTATATTTAAATATAACATTAAATTAACTCGTTTAAGAACGAAAGAGACAAATTAACATAAATACACGAATTAGCCATATTCTTATTTCAATCATATTTCGGTTAAAATCTGTAGCATATATCAGTTATTAGTATCTACTATTATGCAGTAACTAAAATGGTCATGTGTAAAATTTTAATTATATTTGAAAAACTTTTATTTTATGAAAACATTAAAAACTACATTACTATCAGTATTTACTTGTATTTCTCTTTTTACAATAGGACAAGTAAAAATTGTAACACCATCTAATTTAAATGCAAATCTTAATAACACTACAATTACTGTTTCTGGAACACCATCAGCTTCAGAATTAGATGAAATACTTTGGCTTGTAAGAACAGACAATGTAGATCGCTCCATAAAATGTAGAAAAACAGAGGTTGACGTATTAGCAGGAACAAAAAACATAACATGTTGGAATATTTGCCCTAACAACTATGATAATGCAGGAGACCTCCCGATATATATTGTTTCAATCGGTGGAGTTCATGCAACTCAAGAATTTTCTAACGTAGCTGGAGATACAATCAAAACATTTGCGGCACATTATAAACCTGAAAATTTAGACGGTTGCTCTTTGTTTAAATACGAATGGTTCAGTGCTAGTAATTCTTCTGAAATTTATGCTACTGTTTTTATTCGTTTCACTCACAACGTAAGTACATCATGTACTGCTAGCTTAAATGAGGCTCAAGAAGTTGACTTTAAACTGTTTCCAAATCCAGCAAACGAAAGTTTAACGCTAGATTTAAAAGATTTGGAACAATATGACATTTCTATAATCGATTTATTAGGTAAAACCATTTTGACAAAAAGAAACTTAATAAATTCTAATCTGAATGTTTCTAACCTTAACAATGGTGTCTATTTTGTTTCAATTTCAAAACATGGTCGATTAATTAAAACTGAAAAGTTGATTATAAAACATTAAGAGCTTAATCAAAATAAAAAAAAGGAGTCGTTTAAATTAAGCGACTCCTTTTTTTGTTGGCTGAATTCAAGTTGCTTAATTCAGCAACTTAAAAATACCTAGTAAAAACGGAAAAATAAAAAAAACAGCATGAATATAACATACCGAAAAGCGAAAAAAGAAGATTTCGAACAGGTTTTAAACTTAATAAAAGAACTAGCTTCTTTTGAAAAAGCTAGCCATAAAGTTAGTAATACAGTAGGAAAAATGAAAGAAGAAAGTGATTTTTTTAATTGTTTTATAGCCGAAAATGAAAAGAATGAAATCATTGGGATTGCATTAACATTTACTGCATACTCAACATGGGTAGGACGATACTTATTTTTAGAAGACCTTATCGTAAATGAAAATTATAGAGGCAGTAAAATAGGTAGTAATTTAATAAACATGGTATTTGAACTAGCAAAAGAACAAAAGGTTGAGCGTGTTAGATGGCAAGTCTTAAACTGGAATGAACCTGCAATCGAATTTTACAAAAAGTTAAATGCTACCATAGATAAAGAGTGGTACAATTGTGACTTCGATAAAAAACAAATAGATAATTTTAATCGAATATAAAATCACGACTTAGATTTAGAATTATTTAGACAAAGTAAAAGATTTCATATTCATTCCTTTATCACTGTCAAATTCAGAGACTTTTAAAGTCGTTGTTTCAAGTTTATAACCTTTAGACTCAATTTCGATATTGTATATTCCAGGCTCCAAAATAACAGTAAAAGTACCAGAATTAGGATTCGCTTTATACTCTCCAATAATTTCATCATTCTTATCAAAAATTATGATAAGTCCGTTTTTTATTTTATTGCTTGAAATAGCATCTTTTAAACTCAAAACAAAGAGCGCAGGTTTTTTTTCTACCTTATCTAGTGTGACTCTATAAATATCTCTATCTCCATATCCTCCAGGTCTTACCGCTGTTAAATAGGCATGTTTATGATCATCGGAGAACATAATTACTCTATCGTCGTAAGAAGAATTCAGAGGAAAACCTAGATTCTTCGGTGATTTCCATTTATTTGTTTTTTCATTCCAATCAGATTTATAAACATCATATCCTCCTAAACCTGGATAACCGTTTGAGGCAAAATATAATGTTTTTCCATCTGGAGATAAATAAGGAAAGTCTTCATTTTTGTCTGTATTGAGCGATTCAATAGGCTGAGAAGCTGCCCATTCTCCATTTGGTAATTTACGTGTCATATATAAGTCTAAACCTCCTTTGCCTCCTTTCTTATTACTAGCAAAAAATAATGTTTTACCATCTGAAGATAAAGATGCTGATGTTTCAACGGAAGCCGTATTTACTCCTTCTTTTATTTTTTTCTTTCTTGAATAAGTTGCGCCTGTTTTTTCGGATTCATAAATATCTCCTGCATTTTCAATATTATCGTAATAAATAAACATGTGAGAACCATCCTCTGAAAGACTAACACATTGATCATCAAAAGTAGTATTCAACGCTTTGATTGGCTTTGCTGCAGAAAAATTAAAGCCGTTAAATTTTGTCATGAAAATATCTGAAGGATAATATCCATCAAACTCTTTGTGCCCTTTCCCTTCTTTTCTTCGAGTTGTAAAGACTAATATTTTTTCATCTTTAGATACAAAAGGAAAATAATCAGGGTATTTAGAGTTAATGTTTTCACCTAAGTTTTCGAAAGTAACTGGCACTGGGTTATCATAAAGATTTTGAGCCAATTCATAGCCAAATATTTTAGCATTTATTTCTGTCTCAAATTTCCCAGGATTCTTTTTATACTCTTTCAATGCATTAATTGACTTATCAAATTCATAACGATGGGTGTAAGCTTCTGCTAGATAATAATACGTTTCCTTATCAAACTTTTTTAATTTTAATAATTTTTCAAAATAGTAAATTGCTTTTGCTTTATCTATTTCGGTATTTAAATAACACATCCCAAGGTTAAACAAATATTTTTGATTTTTGGGGTCAACTTTCAGTAATCTTTTGTACTGAGGTATAGCTTCAGAATAATTTGTAATTTTGAATAAGTCGTCTGCTAGTCGTGGGTCCAATTGTCCAGAAACAGTAGTAGAAATAACGAGAAGAAAGAAAATTATAGATAGTAAGTTTTTCATAAATTCTATTTTTATTATTACTATGCAATTAAAATACCAAAAATTAAAGCATAAAAAAACCTCTAATTTACATTAGAGGTTTTAAATATAATATATTTTTAGATACTTATTACATAATTGTAATAGTATATGCTGTATCGTTAGACTGAAACTTAAATTCACATCTTCTATTCAACTGGCGATTATCTTCATTATCAGATCCGTCAGGGTTAGCATTAGGCACTTTAGGTTGTGACTCTCCCACCCATTTAATCACTAAATTATCTTCACTAATTCCTTTACGTTTTAAATAATTAAAGGCACTAACAGCTCTTTTCTTAGATAGTTTAAGGTTATAATCATCTGTACCTATCCAATCCGTATGACCAACAATCTCCAAAGTAAACTCAGGATTATTATTCATATAAGTATAGATCTTACTCAACACATCTTTAGAGTTCAGTCTTAAAAAGAATTTATCAAAATCAAAATAAATTGGATTCAAAGTAAAAGCAACATTGCTACTAGCATTAGATACATCTTCTGTATTATCGTCGTTAGAATCATCAGTCTGAGTATTCGTTTCTACAACAGCTACATTTTCTTCCAACTCTAACAAATCCCTAACGATAGAATAAAATTCATTTTCACTTGTATCAACAGTACTCAAGTAATTAACAAATACGTCTTCTTCACTTGTACCTTTTATTTGATATATAAAAACTCTACTTTCTGAAATTTCTGAAGGTATATTATCTAAAACAAATGCTCCTTCTTCATCTGTAACTGATTTAGAAACAACATTCTTATTATTATCAACAAGTATGATTTCAACAGTACTTTTTCTTTCTTCTTCCTCAACTCCTTGCTCTTGTAATAAAACGCTTCCTTTTATTATAACACTGTTTTCAGAGTTATTCGGTTGATTTCCATAATAACTAAGTTTAACATCATCTTCATTTATTAAGAACCCGTATTTTAAAGTATCTGATACATTATTAAAAGAATATTCTCCCTTATTATTTGTCTTTGTAGTTTGTAAAATCTCTCCTGCTTCATTAATCAAAGAAACTTCTACATTATTCGTTGTCAAAACATCATTGTGATTAATTTGACCTTTTAAACTATAAACAGATTTAGCTTCTACAATTGCATCTTCTAAAGTTTCTACATCAAATTGTTCTAATGCTCCTGCTTTCACATCAAACATTGCGTTTTGCATGACTGCTTCTTTTGCTAAATTCTCCCCTTTTACATCGTTAAAATGAACTTTTTGAAATAACTGATAAACTTCACATTGTCTAGGGATAACAATTGTATCTCTAAAAGGTCTTTTCGTATTCCAATCGGGGTTTGTAATCTCTAAATAATAGGTGTTATCTGGAGGTAAAATCATTAAGTATTTCCCTGACTCTCTGTTAGAAGTCCATTGCCCTACTTCTTCATTAGTTGCTAAATCAAAAGCTGTGATTGTTACATAAACAGGATTATTAAATTCACCTTGATACGCAATACCTCTAATTTCAGTATTCGCGATATTGTCACATTCTACATCATTTCCAATTTCATCACTGTGTTTAACCCATTTATCTCCATCAGAAACATAAATATCATCTCCTGATTTATCATAATAAATTGCTCCTTTCTCTTCAATTTCTTTGGGAGGTCCTTTCGTTTCGAGCATACCTTTATCTATGTTTTTCCAATTCACTCCGTCATGGATAAATAAATCTCCATTTTCTGAATTCAAATAGATATCTCCTGACTTCCCTTTTAAGGTTGGATTTCCTTCCCCTTCAATTAAACCTCCTTTCTTATTATGCCAACGCACACCATCAAAAACATAAGTATGACCTGTTCTTGTACTTACATAAATAGCTCCTTTTTCTGCGGCTTCAGAAGGAATGTCTTTTCCTATAGTGACATTTCCTTTTTTAGCTAACCATTCAGAATTTTCATAAACATAAGCTTTACCATTATCTTTATTTACATAAACATCTCCATCAGTCCCTTGTTTTGTAGGTTCTCCATTTCCGTATTCCACTCCACCACCATAATCAGTCCATTGTTTATCTTCTTTTGCAAAAACATTTGCATTATCCGTATTAATATAAATATTTGCAGGTATAAATGGAGGACCTGTTGGCACTCCACTTCCAGAACCAATTCGTTCTCTAGAAAGCTCCCATTTATCATTATTCCTAACATAAATATCTCCCGTTTCTTTATCTAAATATAAAGCCGCATTACTTACTTTATAAGCAGGCTTACCAACACCAGCAAATAATTGTTCTGCCTGAGAAGCTGGAGTTGGATAAAATTTATAAATATCTACATCTCCATACCCATTTGCTCTACTTGATGAAAAATAACCAACTTCATTTATCGTATCTTGAATGTAATAAATATCATCTCCTCCCGAATTATAATTCAATCCGATATTCTCAGGTTTCATCCACATTCCATTTTCATCTTTAACAGATTTAAAAATGTCATAACCTCCAACAGAAGTATGTCCTTGAGAAGCAAAATATAATTCAGTTCCATCACTTGATAAGTAAGGAGCGTCTTCGTTCAAAGCTGTATTTAGGTTAACCATATTGATTGGTTCAGACCAAGTTCCATCCGATTCTTGAATAGAATAATATAAATCTAAACCTCCTTTACCTCCAGTTCTAGAGCTTGAAAAAAACATTGTTTTACCGTCTTTGGTTAAAAATGCACTAGGCTCTCTACCCGTAGAGTTAATAGTTTTTAAAGGCACAGGAGCTCCATATTTTCCATTTTTTCGAGTTGAAACAAGAATTCCATTTTTTTGATAGATATATAATTTTTCATCCATATCAGAAAAACCAATAACAGCATCATGTTTTTTAGTATTAATTTTACCAGAAAATACATGGCTTGCAGAATCTACATTTACTTTGGTAACCCATTTACCATCGTCTTTTGTACTAATATAAATATCTTCATATTTTTTATTATCATTATACAATTTTTTACCTGTATTTTCTCTATCTCTAGTTGTAAACAATAACATATCACTTTGAGAATTTACAACTTGTCCATATTCAGCATATCTAGAGTTTATTCGACCTCCTACATTTTCGGCTGTCACATTCTCATTCGCTTTATTTTCTTGTAACTGAACTCCATTGTTACACATTTCAATTAAATGATCCACTTCTAAAAGAATAAATGTTCCCTCTTTATTATCCTTAGTGTATTCTTTGAAGCGGTTGTAATTTACTATCGCTTCAGAAAAGTTATTCAAATATTGATTTGTTTTTCCTAAGTAAAGAAATATTTCAGAAATCGTATCTTTAGAAGAATATCCTAACGCATTTTTGAACAATAGCAACGATTTTTCTCTTTGATAATAAGAGTTGTATGATGTTAATCCAGCTTCAAAATAATACATTGAATTTGTATTATCTAAATCTAATAAGCTAGCATAATACCCTTTTGCTTTTTCATAACTCCCCTGAGTCAATGCTTTTCTAGCTTTTTTTAGAATCTTTTTTTCCTCTTTAGACTGAGCTGAAATAGCCCCACTAAAAATAAAGATAAAAACGAATAGAATACTAATGTTAGATACAAACTTCATAGGTTGCTTATTTTAAAATGCGCTTAATTTTATATACTGATACTTCCCGTATTTCTTAGTATTCTTATAATCCCATTTATATTTTGGACCTTGAACAACAGAATTTACAGACACTAATTTTACTTTTGACAAATCAACTCCGTTTGATTTTAATATTTCTAATAAAATTGATTTAGCTTCTTCACTTCTTTTCTTCGCTAACAGCGTATTACTTTTAAATGTTCTTGTAGGTACTGTTGATGCACTACCTTCAACATCTACTTTAGCAAAACCTCTTTTAGCAATAATAGCTTCTACTCCTTTAACAAAAACTCTAAAACGTTCTTCTTCCGATTTGATTCCTTTCTCATTATAGCCATAGAACTTTTGAAATTCAACTTTTTCTACAACTTCATCCGTTGTATTGTCGTTTGTAGTTCCTGCCTCGTTTTTTCCTGTTGCGTCTTCAGCTTTAACGTCTTCTTGCGTTCCAGTTCCATTATTTGCAATAGCATCACCTTTAACTTGATCCAAAGGAACTCCATCTAAAGAAATAACTTTATTAATTTCTTGATATCCAGAACCACAAGGGACATCCATTTCTGTTTCATAAAAAGTTTTTTCGTCTCTAGTATATTCTACCGAATATTTATGACAAGGTTCTAAATTAAATACATAAGCTCCATTTCTTTTGTTGGGTTTGTATTCCATAGGTTCTCCATCGTCTGTAAGATCAGTAACCCAAATAATAATTCCATCAGGTATTTGACCATCTGAACCTGCATCTATATATCCTTTAAGGATAGAGACCTGAGCTTGTTCTTTTCTTTTTAAATCAATCGTGTAAATATCTTTTTCTCCAAATCCTCCAGCTTTTGCAGATGAGAAAAATCCTCTTTGACCATCGGCAGTTGTTGTAAAAAAGATATCATCATTAACAGAGTTAAGCGGGTATCCAATATTAAAAGGCTCAGACCACTTATCTCCTTCTATATTAATAGAAAAAAATATATCAAAACCTCCCATACTTTTTTTACCGTTAGAACTATAATATAATGTTTTTCCATCTGGGTGAAAAAATGGAGCATCCTCATCATAAGGAGTGTTGATTGGCGCTCCTAAATTTAAAGCTTTACTCCATTGACCCGTCGGTAATTTCACACTTCTATAAATATCTCTTCCTCCTAAACCTCCTGGTCTATCACTTACAAAATACAATGTTCTACCATCTGCCGAAATAGTGGCATGAGTTTCCCAATTATCAGTATTAATATCTGTCAATTCTTCTCCTTTTCCGAGGCTCTCAGGAACTCCATATCCATCGCCTTCACGCTGTGAGACAAAAATATCTCCATTATTAACTCCTCCTTTATAAATAAACAATTGTTGCCCATCACCAGATACACTAATTGTAGCTTCATTTTTATCTGCTTGTTTTCTACTTGCACGACTAATATTCTTTAAAATTTCTGGTTCCATCCATTCATCTGTTTTAAAGTTTTTATAAGAAACATAAACATCCTCATAGTATTTTCCATCTTGAACACTAAAAATACCTGCATTACTAGAATCTTTTCTCAATCTTCTCGTTGTAAAAAATATTGCACTCTCATCTAAAGTAACAACAGGACTATACTCATCAAACTCGGTATTAATAGTAGAACCTATATTACTAATTTTAAAATTCTTTGGATCTTGTATCATTTTCTTAGCCACAACAACTTGTGCTATTCCTAAATCAGCATCTGATTGTAAAACGTGCTTTTTATGTGCTTTTGCTTTATATATTGCGTAAGTTTCAGCTGCTTTATCTATCTTTTCATTTACATGATAAGCTTTTGCTAAATAATAATAAGTTTCAATAGGTGCATTTTTCTCTAAAAAAGAATAAGGATCGTAATTTTTTGAAATTCCTTTTTCTGCTTCTTTAAGATAAGGTAAAGCTTTTAATCTTTCGTTTCCTATATTCAAATAACATAAACCAGCTTTATAATTTACGTTAGCATTTCCATTTCCATTATCAATAATATCAGACCAAATTTTAGCGGCATAAACATATAAGTTCTCAGCCATCAATCTACTTGCGGTTTCATACTTATCTTTAAATGATGCTTTTTTCAATGACTTCTCTAATTTTACGGGGTCAAATTCTTGAGCAACACCAACTGAGCTAAAACTAAATAGAGCGATTAATAAGCTTAGTAAGCTTAATTTATAAATTTTCATACTTTTTTGTTTATCTTGTTTTGCAGATAGGCTACAACTGTGATATGATTAATAACTATCAAAGTTAAAGATTGATTTTGTGAAAACAAGTGGTTAGAAATTGTATTATCAACATTAAAATGTTGTAAAACATATTTTTTTTGGAAATAGGGGTTAGTCTAAATCTTTTTTTTTATATAAAAACAGTTACTTTCTTCTTAAAAAGTAACTGTTTATTTTTTTATTATTATAATTCTCTATTCATATCAAATTGCTCTAAATATTCGGCTACTCTTTTGACAAAGCTTCCTCCCAAAGCTCCATCTACAACCCTATGATCGTAAGAATGAGATAAAAACATCATGTGTCTAACTCCAATTGTATCGCCAAGTGGAGTTTCAACAACTGCTGCTTTCTTTCTAATTGCTCCAACTGCAAGAATTGCACTTTGAGGTTGATTAATAATTGGTGTTCCCATAACGTTTCCGAATGTTCCTACGTTTGTAAGGGTATATGTACCTCCTTGTACTTCGTCTGGTGTTAGTTTATTGTTTCGTGCATTATTTGCTAAATGATTTACTTTTTTAGCAATACCTGTCAAGTTTAATTGATCTGCACCGTGAATAACTGGCACAATTAAGTTTCCTGAAGGTAATGCTGTAGCCATACCAAGGTTTATTTCTTTTCTTACAATAATTCGATCTCCATCTAATGTTGAATTTACAAGCGGAAAATCTTTTAATGCTTTAATAACAGCTTCCATAAAGATTGGAGTGAAAGTTAATTTTTCTCCTTCTCTTTTCAAGAATCCATCCTTTGTTTTGTTTCTCCACATTACAATATTTGTAACATCTGCTTCTACATAAGAAGTTACGTGAGGAGCAGTCTGTACAGATTCAACCATGTGGTTTGCGATTAATTTTCGCATACGATCCATTTCAATTACTTCATCGTTTGGACCTATTGACACTGAATATTTCTTAGCTTCTGGTGTCACTTTTTTTGCAGGCTTAGATGGAGCACTTTTAATTGGTGCTACTACTTTTTGAACTGGAGCTGACTTACGGTTTTCTAAATAACTTAAAATATCTTTTTTAGTTACTCTGTTGTCTTGACCTGTTCCAGAAATATTTTCTAGTTCAGCCATACTAACGCTTTCTTTTTCAGCAATACTTCTTACTAACGGAGAGAAAAACTGTCCGTTGCTTCCGTTTTTAGAAATTTCACTATTACTAGCTATTGGTGCTAATAATTCTTCTTGAACTGCAGGTGAAACTGTTTCAACAGCTGGAGCTGGAGTAGAAACAACAACTTCAGCACCTTCTGCTCCAATAATTGCAAAAATAGCACCTACTTGTACTACATCGCCCTCTTCATATTTTCGTTCA
>WFNC01000193.1 GCA_015488785.1 Flavobacteriales bacterium
TCATTAAATAAAAAAATATGGCACAAGAAATAGAAAGAAAGTTTTTAGTATCAGGAGATTTTAAACAATATGTTGTAAAGCAAGCCAGAATAACTCAAGGATATTTATCTTCAATACCGGAGCGAACTGTACGTGCACGTGTTAAATGCGACAAGGGCTTTTTAACAATAAAAGGAATTGGTAGCAAATCTGGAGCGAGCCGTTTTGAATGGGAAAGAGAAATTCCTGTTTCTGAAGCCAAGGATTTATTAAATATTTGCGAACCGGGAGTAATCGACAAAATCCGACACATAGTACCTGAAAAATCAGGTCTTAAATTTGAAGTGGATGAATTTTATGGTGATAATGATGGACTAACAGTTGCCGAAATAGAGCTACCATCAGAAGATCATCCTTTTGAAAAGCCAGCCTGGCTAGGTGCCGAAGTAACAGGGGATGTTAAATATTATAATTCAATGCTTATGAAAAATCCTTATAAGGACTGGAAATAATCTCCACTACTTTATTTTATTAGATCCGTAAAATTTATTTTTCAGAAATTGTTATAGTTTATGTCTTCTAAATCAACAAATGATGCTAATGTGACCCGTTGGATATGCATAATTACAAAATAGAAAAGCTGCCGAAGCGTTCTAAGACAAAGGTTGAAGCTGTGCTTGCCGCGATTGGTGGACCGTTGGCAATATTTTCGTTTATACTTATTTATTTTGTGTTTAAACCCGGGTATTTACAGGTTATTTCGCCTGACTCACTTAGTAACTATGCCAAAAATATTTTCGACTTAGTTGGCTCATCCGAATTTACAAGAATGAATATTGCAATGCTTGCCATTTTTGTAGCAGGTATTATTTTATGGATGACAGAGGCAATTCCTAATTATTTAACATCATTGATAATAATAATTAGTTTGGTGCTTACGGGTGTGCTCAGTGAAAAAGATGCATATGCCCAGCTAGGACATAAAGTAATGTGGTTAAATATTATGTCGTTTGTGCTAGCAAGCATGCTTGTTAAAACCGGACTTGCCAAAAGATTTGCCCTGTGGTTTATTATTCATTTTGGACGGCATATACTCTTGGCGCGGGTTTTAAGGCAACCGATTTATCATCAATTTCTGTAAATGCTATTTTTGATGCTCTTGGCTTAGGTTCCGGAACTCCGTTTTGGGCTCTTTATTTGTCGTTAACATTTGCCATGGCGTTTAGCGCATTAATATTTCAATCTAAAACCATGCGTACCATGATTTTTATTCCAATTGCCATTGGCGTTGCGCAACGTTTTGGATATGATGTGATTAGCCTTGCTCTTCCGGTAGCATTTTTAATTGAGCATGTTTACATGCTTCCTTTTAACATGGATTTTCACGACTTTAATTAACCGTACTAAAATCACATTCAATAACACTTTATGCTTTTAAACATCAGACAACGTGATAGTTGTCTGATGTTTTTTTATACCTATGTTTTTTAGGTACGGTATATATATAATTTTATGTTAAATTATTCAGATTATCATACTGACTCAAAAAACAACAAAGATGCCTTAAAATACACTATATCAACATATAAAAATATTTTATTGAATTTACGTTGTTATTTAACAAATTTATATTACTTTTACCACTACTAAAACATACCGTACTTATGAATAACTTGAGTTTTTTCACACAACCTATTTCTGTGCCACAGAAACAATATGAAGCTTTAAGGAAGTATTATGTGGAAAAGAAAAAAGCAAAAGACGTAGCTAAGGAATTTGGTTACACCTATAGGGCATTTACTTCAATTGTTTCTGATTTTAATAATACAATTAAGGAGAAGTATTTTATCAATCCATTTTTTATCACCAAGAAGACCGGACGTCCCATGGCAGGTGATGGCAATAATATCAATGAGATTATTTTCAGGTTACGGAAAAAGAATTTTTCCATTGAAGACATCAAGATCAGCTTAGATGCAATGGGTCATAAAATTGCCGAGAACACTATTTACCTGATGCTCAAAAAAGATGGCTTCGCAAGGCTTCCAAAACGCAGTAAACATGAAAAGCACCAGTTGGAGAAAGTAAAAATCAAAGCTGCAAAAACTTCTGTTTTATCTTTTGGCGACGAAAATTTCAAAACTTCATCGGGAGGCCTTCTTTGTTTTTTACCCTACATCAAGCAATATGGCATTGATAAATTAATCAGTAGCAGCTCGTATCCCAGAACAAAATCTTTGGACGTAATGCAGTCAATCATGTCATTTTTAGCGTTGAAACTATCAGATATAAGGCGTTATAGTTCAGATGATATGTGGTGTATGGACAGGGGGTCCGGCTTATTTGCAGGTTTAAATGTACTGCCTAAAACAAGTTGGTTTTCCTCTTATTCAGATCGTGTAACCAGAGATATGAATATTAACTTTTTAAAACAAATGCACAAAACATGGCTTGAGTTGGGTTTGCTCGGAGATACTGTCAACCTTGATTTTACCACGATACCTTATTGGGGCGATGATGATCAATTTGAGAACAATTGGGCAGGAAAAAGAAATAAAGCCCTTGCGAGTATGCTTGCAGTTTTGGCTCATGACCCAGGCACTGGGATAATAGATTATGGCAGGACAGATGTAAAACATAAAAATGAGAGTGATACCGTTTTAGAATTTTTAGACTTTTACAAGGATGGCGAACAAGGTGACAATCCTTTAAAATATATCATATTTGATAGTAAGTTCACTAATTACGGGAATCTGCGCAAACTTGATGACAATAATGTGAAATTCATTACAATTCGAAGACGGGGCGCAAAAATTGTGGAAGAAATCAGAAACATCCCAAGTAAGGAATGGAAAAAAATAAGAGTTGAACAGTCCGGTAATAAAAAAAGAACAATAAAGGTTTATGAACAAACACTATGTCTTAAAGGTTATGGTAAAGATCTAAGGCAAATATATATTACAGGAAACGGCAAGATAAAACCTGCGATAATCATCACAAATGATTTTGAGAAGAGCATAAATGAAATTGTCAGGAAATATGCAAGAAGGTGGTTGGTGGAAAAAGTAATATCAGAACATATTGAATTCTTTCATCTCAACAGGGTGTCATCTTCTATGGTTATAAAAGTTGACTTTGATTTGACGATGAGTATAGTAGCACATAATATTTATCGTCTTTTTGCACTTGATCTGGAAGGCTACTCCCACATGACGTCACAGAGCATCTATGAAAAATTTATTTCGAACCCGGCTGATGTAGAAATAAGAGAGCATAAAATAATAGTAAAGTTGAAAAAGAAAAGAAACTTACCAATGGTTCTTGAAAATATGGATAAATTCAAAGAATCAAAAATGCCTTGGTTAGATAACAAACAATTGGTTTTTGAAGGGGCAACTTATTCTTAAAAGTACGGTGCTTTTTTAACCGTGAAAATCCGTGAATAGTACATATTTCGGCGAAAAGCCGAAAAACGATACTTAATTGTTGTGTGTAGTTATTATTCATCCAGAATTGTCCAATCCATTGTATTAAACATCTTGCTTAAAGAAATATCATTCTCTAATACCCAATCAATTATAACATTTATTGTCATATCGGTCAAAGTGACATAATGATGTAAAACTTCGCCAATATAGTTTTCACCAAAATAAATCACACTAGAATCTGATAATATTGCTATCTCTGATTGTAGTTCACTTTCTGTTAATCGAAGTGAGTTTCTTAAAACCTGAGGCAAAATTCCATATTCATCATAGAGATGATTAAATCTTCTTTTTGTTCCTCTCTCTGCAATAATTGGTATTAATTCTCTTGTTACTCTTGGAATTTTTGAAAGTTTAGAATACAGTTCTTGAATTATATTTAAATTAACCGTAGAATCGTCACAAACATCATCATCAAAGAAGTCTGCCAATTTATTTGCATTCTCTGGTTTTTTACTGGGAATTTGTTCTAATTGATTATATAATGATGATTCGAAGTTACCTTCTGAATCTACGGGCTCCAATTCTATTCTAACCTGTCTAAATTCTTTCTGAAATAAGGAATACAAAGAATCTAAAATAGCAATATCTGCAACCATTATATCTTTTAATAAATCATCAAGGTCGACAATATGTTGGTCAATTTTAAAAGAAAATTCATTTAACAAAGTTTCGTCAATTGTATAGGAGGTTGCTTTCTCTCCAACAATAAATACAAGAAACGTTTCATAATCATTTTTCTGCTCATCTGTGATTGCCTCCAAAGTCGCTTTTATTTTTGGAGAATATTTTGTCGATGTAATCTGATATGCAATTTTGCTTCTTCTATCTCCTAAATCAATTCCAGGTTCATTGACTCTTTCATTATTTAAGTTTATCAAGTCAAGGTTATAGACAATATTTAGAACCTCCCTACAAAAGTCTTCGGAAACTTTTGTAAGGTCATATAGTTTAAGTTTATTACGTGTCTGAATCTGATACTTTAATCCAGCAATATCATCTACGATTTTACCAATTATCAATCCTCTTGTTATCATATTTTCTGTCGTCTTATTTAATTACACACAACGGTCAAGTATAAGCGTAGTGCGGGTTTTCATAGAAGTATGCTGTCAACCCGCACTAAAATTTCCTAGAAGTAGGATACTTTATTATAGCAACAATCCCCGCATTACGCTTATACAATGTTGGCGGTAGTTATTATCCAAATACTTCCACATTTACTGTTATTGATGCATCTTCTGAATATCTAATAGTCACTTGACTGTATTTTTTTGCAGATTCATCAGATAATTCATAGTTGAAAGATTTTGGAGTTCCTTTTATAGGTCCATTACCTGATTTAACAAATAAGTCAAGGACTAAAATTGAAGGGTTAATTCCCTGAGGCGATGCGACATTAATCTCAATTATGTCATCAGCTCTGTAAGTCATTATCGAGCCGTGAACGTAAAGTGACGCAGGTTGCTCTTTTAAATTTAAAATGGCATTAGCCGTTATGTTTCTCATCTTATTTAGTTTTTAGTTATTAAATTCCTTTCCAACTTGAACAACTTTTTTCAGATTTAACGCTGAATTTAACTTGGTCAATTTTATTACCTATTTTTGCCGCTAAACATCCTTCAAAAGCCGCTTTGAATACAGGCAATGCACCTGATGCTCCAGTAGCTATTGCTGCAGCAACGGCAGCTGTTGCTGCTCCCTTAGCACATTCTTCTATGTGGTTTTTTATTGAGTTTTCAAAATTTGAAGGATAACAGATTTGTGCAAAAACTTTCTTTTTACAAGTTCTTCTATAAACTTTAGGAAGTTTGGTACAAGCTTTTCCATTAAATGGAATCTTAACACATCTGTTTTTCCATTCCGTCTTTGTCTCTGGCCAACCACCAATAGAGGCAATTGTGAACTTTTTACATTCTGTTCCTAATGCTTCAAGTGTAGACTCAATGCTAAAAAATGCTGAATTAGCCTTTAGCGTTTCATCGTTTTCTTCCCATAGAAAATCTTCATAGTCATCTTCAGAATTCGCATCTTCAAAATCCAATACTTCAGTTTTGTAACCTGATTCTGTAATGTATTCAACAAGTAATTTTGAATCATCACATTCTAATTCAGCAAGCTGTTTTGCTTGATTGTCATTCCCAGTGGTCACTTTAACAGTAGTTTTTGAACCATCAGGTTTTGTGCATTCGAAAGTGTATTCATAATTTCCACTTCCTAAATGCTTTTTGTCTTTTTGCACACAAGTACACATATTTTTTAAATTTTAGAATTAATCGCCTACTCTGTTAAGGTTTTTCGGCATCCACCAGTTTTTTTTAATTACCGCCAACGGTTTGGCGATGGGCAGTAGCGACTTTTAGTCAGAGCTTCTGTCCAAAAGGACAGATGTTCTGATTAAAATCTAAACTGTCCATGAA
>WFNC01000194.1 GCA_015488785.1 Flavobacteriales bacterium
ATCTGCGTAATTTAATAATTTCCACGGCTAAAAAAATAGATGAAATCAATAAAATAGAAGAAACCTTAAAATGGGGTGAGCCAAGCTATATCACAAAGAATGGAAGCACAATCCGTATTGATTGGAAGCGAAAAGATCCAGAGCAATACTCTATGTACTTTAATTGTAAAACAAAATTGATAGATACTTTTAAAGAGCTATATAAAGATAGGTTTCAGTTCAAAGGAAATAGAGAAATAACTTTTCAAATAAATGAACTAGACGAAAAATATAATTCAACTGCAAAGCACATGAGAGAGTTGGCCATTAGTAAGTATGGGTGCAGTGAATTTATATCAACAACAGAAGGAAATATAGAAATAGCCATTTCATATTGGGAAACCCAAGAACAAATAAAAGAATGGAAAAATGATAAAGAGCATATTAAGGCTCAAAATATTGGGAAAACAAAATGGTATAAATCTTATACTATACAAGTTGTTGAAATAATTAGAGAATATAATGAAATCACATAACAAGGCGTTGCACCTGACAACTCAAAGCGGCACTTGTTTTGCAAAAAACGCAAAAACGTGCCACTCTGAGTTGCCGGTGAACTAGGCTATTATGTGTAAAAAAATTCACTTATCAAGTTTTTTACCACTCAAAAAAACAAATATCTTATCTTTCTTGACAATCTAACGTAGACGTAAGATACTATATCTAACGTTAACGTTAGATATAGGAGATGAGGTATGAATTTACCAGAAGTACTTATTCACGTAAGCGAAATGCCAAATGAAACTGAAAAAAATGAGTTAGTTGAACAGCTCAGAATCTTGGATGGGGTTATTGCTCCAAGATTCAGTCAGGAAAAAGAGCATTTACTTTTTGTGTCATATAACTCAGACACGATTAATGCCACAGCATTACTAGATAAGGTCAAGGAAAATGGATTTAAGGCACAACTTGTAGGCTTATAAATGTCAACTGATTATTTCAAAATAGGTGAAGTTGCTGAAAAACTTAAAACAACAGTACGTGCCATTAGATACTATGAAGAAGAAGGGCTTCTTGTGCCTCATAGGACTGATGGCGGTACTCGTTTATATACCGAGCAACATATTGACCGTTTAAAAGCCATCCTCCATCTTGCAGATAATGGCTTCTCTCTTGAAGTTATTGGGTTAATCGGAAACACAAGACAAACGTGTGCAACAGGGGATGAAGGTAGTAAAAAAATATCAGGAATTATTGATAGTGCAATAACTGATGTTAAAGAAAAAATATTTGATCTAAATTCACTCAAAGCTGAATTAAATATCGCAAAGAAATTGGTTAAAAAATGTAATGGCTGCACAAATGCGCCATCCAGCAAGGATTGTCCAGATTGTCCCGTTAACAAAAATCTTAAAAAAATAAAAGTTCTTAATTTGGTTTGGGAATAGGTGGATTATGATGTTCTCAAGCTCAGTTCAAAGCCCATTTCATAATGTGGATCAGTATCCATCAGACCTACTGCAAAAGCTTAATGGCTCTGTGCAAGTTTCGGTTACATACAGGAAGGTATGGAACGATGGTTTCGGAGCCAGAGGCTGGAAGGTTAATGCAACGATAGGAGACCCGCAGATTATTGCAAGCACAAGGGAGACAGGCCAAAAAATTAATACTTCTGTTTTTATTCACGACATTCTTGATCACTTCCTCTCTGGTTTTGGGATAAGTGGCCATAGAAGTGAAGCGATGGCTCTTATTCAGCTTTCAAAACGGACTGGTTCAAGTCCAGAACCTGATTATGAGCAATTAGCTAGGGAAGATATTTTAAATGGTATAGTGAATGGTGAAAAACTCAGAGATTTTTTACCCACTAACCTTATTTCAATGATACCTGATAATTCAGGGATGACAGATAAAGAGATAATTGCTTATTTAAAGGAAAAGCTAGGGGAGAGGCGTTTAGTTAAATACCTGGTAGATCACTTCTTCGAGTTAGGCAAGTCAGGTGAAAGTCATGCTGCTGAAAGCTGGAAAAGACTAGAGTTAGACATAAATAAGCAATCAGAAATAGGCCATGCTTTACAAAAACTTTTGGAAGTAATTGACCAGAATGTAGAAAAGCTGGGTATTGAGTATCTTTATGGACACATTAAAATTAATAACAATCATGTTTCTTTCACAATTAACGAACCATATATCATCGATTCAATTGAAAATTACCATGTGGCAGTAACATAGTTTTATAAGTTCTAGCCCCATATTTTATTTCGCTATCATCCTAGTGTGGTAAAATCAAAACACATAACAATACGCTGCAGCTGACAGTCAAAAGCGTCGCGATTTTTGCAAAGCAAAAATACGCGCCCCTTTCGCCTGCCGCTGAGCTTGGTCGTTGGGCTTAAAAGGATAAGAGCAAAATAAAAATTAACGATAAGTCATCCTGAAATTGTTATAAAAAATAAAAGCATTTGTTGTTTCATCGCCCCAAACGAATTAGCCGCTGATGCGGGAAAATTAAAAATAAAACTGAATAGTTTTTAAG